>JAFWPR010000007.1 GCA_017545225.1 Clostridia bacterium | reverse complement strand
CTCGATATTGGCGACAGCCCAGTCCGGGAATTTCGCCTTGTCCGGGAACGGCTTTATGCTTCCCGCATCGGGGAGTTTGATCCCCTTGTAGTCCATGTATCTCACGAAGAACGCCGCAAACTCCTGTCGGAGAACGGGAGTATCGGGCTCGAACGCCGTCGCGGACATGCCCCTGGCGATACCGTTCCTGACCGCCCAGCCGATCGGGTCTGCGTAATACTCGTTCTTGTTTACGTCCTTGAAGTTCATCTCTTTCTTCATGCCCGTGACGTTGTCGCCGGACATTCTCGAGAGGATTGCGACGATCTGACCGCGTGTCATCGGCTCCTCCGGCCCGAACGTCGTCGGCGAGGTGCCGTTCATGATCCCGCGGTCCCATACGAAGCGAACGGAATCAACGTACCATTCGTTCGCAGGAACGTCTTTGAACGGGAGCGCGCCGCCCGCCGAGGAAGCCGCGGGGATCGCACTCACGAGCATCCCGACCGTCATAACGGCGGCAAGGATAAGGGATAAGAATCTTTTTTCCATTTGTCCCTCCGTTTATTGAAGAGGTACGCTTCAATTACAGTTTTTATGATAACATAAACGGCCCGGAGAATCAAGCGACGCGCAGTATATCATTTCGCGTAAACTGCGGAAAGGTGAGCGTCAGAGCCGCCCGAGGCGTTCGACCGCATCGGCGGAAAAGCGCTCGAAGTGTTCGAGAATGAAATAATACGACCCTTTCCTGCACGGGGTCCCGAATTCGGGAACGGCCGGGTGTTCGCACGGAAGCGCGAGATAAAAAACCGAGCGCGGGCGGTCGGCGTATGCCTCCGACGCGCCCGAAAAGCCGAGCCGGCGAAGGATCCGGCAGCACCTGACGAGAGAGGACAGATCGGAAAAACGGAAAACTCGTTTTTCAGCCTGTTCCTCCCGCGGAAGACTCGTCGATCCGCCCCAGAGATACGCTCCGTTGAGGTTTTTCACGCCGTCGCCGCGCGAGACGTCGCGCAGTTTCGTTATGTACATCTCGCACCCGCCGTCCTTTCCGTAAAAATAGCGGACGAGGACGCGCTTTCCGCCCGCGTCGAAGCCGGTATCCCGCCTGACGTCGCGGAGTATCCTCCTGAAACCGCTCAAAAATGAGCCGTTCGCTCTTCTCTCTTCCCCGTTCTTCACCGGCTCGAAATCGTATTTTTCGACCTCGTCCGGGCAAAGTGTGAGTTTTATCTTGCTGTCGCTTATCCTGATACATTCCACCGCGCGCCACCGTCCGAATCACTTTATCTCACCAATCATTATAATCCGGGGGAGACGAAAAAGTAACCCTCAAAAATTGGAAAAGAAAAGCGCCCCGTTCCTCTCCGGAACGGGGCGTTTGAAATCACTTATATTTACGCTTTCTTGCGGCTTCGGATTTCTTTTTACGTCTTACGCTGGGCTTTTCGTAGCACTCTCTCTTGCGAAGTTCGGCCTGGATGCCCGATCTCTGGCACTGCCTCTTGAATCTGCGCAGCGCGCTGTCAAGCGATTCATTCTCTTTGACCCTGATTTCTGCCATTCTCTTTTTCCCTCCCTTCGCAATCAAGAAAATCATCGCGGCGCGGGTACTCGTTACCCGAACGCCGAAAGATATTTTACCACGGAACGGACGCTTTTGTCAATACGAAATTTCAAATAACGTCATTTTGCCACGATATTGACGATCTTGCCCGGGACGACGATCTCCTTTATCACCGTTTTGCCCTCGAGCGCCGCGGCGATCTTCGGATCGCCCTTCGCGATCGCGAGCATCGCGTCGCGATCCGCGTCCGCGGGAACGAGGACCGTTCCCCTCAGCTTGCCGCTGATCTGAACGGCGATCTCAATCTCGGAATCGACCGTGAGCGACTCGTCGAACGACGGCCACTGTGCCAGCGATACGAAGCCCTTGCCGCCGAGTTTTTCCCAGATCTCCTCCGAAAGGTGCGGAGCGAACGGGGAAAGAAGTTTCACAAAGGTCTTGAGTTCGTCCGCGGTGAGCGTACCGACCTCGCCGATCCTGTTCAGAAGAGTCATCAAAGCCGCGATCGCAGTGTTGAACTTCATATCCTCGATATCCGAGGTAACTTTTTTGACCGTTTTGTGGAAATCCTTTTCGAGTTCCTTCGTGAAACCCGTACCCTTCGCGATATCGGTGAGCGCGGCGACTCTCTCGAGGAACCTGCGGCAACCCTTGACGCCGTTGTCCGCCCAAGGAGCGGACGCGCCGTAATCGCCGAGGAAAAGGATATACGTTCTGAGAACGTCGGCGCCGTAAGCGGCGACGATGTCGAGCGGGTCGATGACGTTGCCGCGCGATTTGCTCATTTTCTCTCCGTCGGGGCCGAGGATCAGTCCCTGCGCGGAGCGCTTGAGATACGGTTCCGGGAACGGGACTTCGCCGATATCGTAGAGGAATCTGTACCAGAACCGTGAATAGATGAGGTGGCGTGTGACGTGTTCCATACCGCCGTTGTACCAGTCGACCGGCATCCAGTATTTCAAGAGATCCGGATCTGCGAACGTCTTGTCGTTATGGGGATCGATATATCTGAGGAAATACCACGACGAACCCGCCCATTGAGGCATCGTGTCCGTTTCGCGCTTCGCGTCGCCGCCGCACTTGGGACACTTGCAGTTTACGAACGAATCGATAGACGCGAGCGGGCTTTCACCGCCCTCTCCGGGCTCGAATTTCGTGACCTCGGGCAGGCGGAGCGGAAGCTCCTCATACGGAACGGGAACCATTCCGCAGACGGGACAGTGGACGATCGGGATCGGCTCGCCCCAGTACCTCTGCCTGTTGAACGCCCAGTCCTTCATCTTGTACTGGACGCCGGCATGGCCTAACCCCTCTTTTTCGAGGTGGTCGATCATGCGGGCAATGGAATCCGCTTTGTTGTCAAGACCGTTGAGGAACCCGGAGTTTACCATCTCGCCGTCGCCGGTATACGCCGCAGTCGAGATATCTCCGCCCTTTACGACCTCGATGATATCGACGCCGAATTTGCGGGCGAACTCGTAGTCTCTCTCATCGTGAGCGGGGACCGCCATTATCGCGCCGGTGCCGTAGCCCATCATGACGTAGTCGGATATGAAGATCGGAATGTCGCCGCCCGTCACCGGGTTGCGCGCGGTGAGACCGGAGAGGCGGACGCCCGTTTTATCCTTGTTGACCTGAGTACGCTCGAATTCCGTCTTCTTCGCGCACTCCGCGCGGTATTTTTCGACCTCGTCGAAGTTCGCGATCTTGTCCTTGTATTTGTCGAGGACAGGGTGTTCCGGAGCCATGACCATGAAAGTCACGCCGAAGAGCGTGTCGGGACGCGTCGTGTAGATCGTGAGTTTTTCGTCGACTCCGGAAAGCGTGAAATCGACGAACGCGCCTCTCGACTTGCCGATCCAGTTGATCTGCTGCGCCTTGATATTGGCGGGATAGTCGACGTGATCGAGTCCCTCGAGCAGTTTGTCGGCGTATTCGGTTATGCGTAGATACCAGACGTCCTTCGACTTCTGGACCACGTCGCTCTTGCAGATATCGCATTTGCCGCCCTGGCTGTCCTCGTTGGAGAGAACGACCTTGCAGCTCGGGCAGTAGTTGACGAGCGTCTTGTCGCGGAAGACGAGACCGTGCTCGAACATCTTCAGGAAGATCCACTGCGTCCACTTGTAGTATCCCTCGTCCGTCGTGTCGATCGTGCGCGACCAGTCGAACGAGAAGCCGATCTTTTTCATCTGCATCGTGAACTTCTCGATGTTGCGGTCGGTCGCAACGCGCGGATGAACGTGAGTCTTTATCGCATAGTTCTCGGTCGGAAGACCGAAAGCGTCGAAGCCGAGCGGAAAGAGGACGTTGTAGCCTTCCATCCTTCTCTTGCGCGAGATTACCTCGAGTCCCGCGTACGCTTTTACGTGACCGATGTGCATACCGGCGCCGCTCGGGTACGGAAACTCGACAAGCGCGTAAAACTTCGGCTTCGATCTGTCGTCGCCCGCGCGGAACACGCCGGCTTCTTCCCACCGTCCCTGCCATTTGGGCTCTATCGTTTTAAAATCGTGATTCATGTCAAAACTCCGTTTTTTCAATTAAACCGACTGCCGCAGACGGAATAATTCCCCTGCGGCAACCGTTATTATTCTTCTCCGAGAAAAGCCTCCACGTCGACCTCGCCGGTCTCGTCGTAAAGTTTTTCAAGCTTGTAGAAATCCCTGTATTCCGCGTTGAAGATGTGAACTATCACCGGTCCGAAGTCCTTGAGGACCCACGTGCCGGTATCCATCCCCTCCGTTCTGAGGACGGGATAGCCGCGCTCGGCGAGTTTTTCCTCTACCTCATCGGCGAGAGAACGGATCTGAGTGCGTGACGTACCGGTGCAGATTATGAAGTAATCGGCGATTATCGTTCTCTTTTCAACGTGAAGGAGTTTGATATCCTTCGCCTTCTTGCCGTCGAGGACGGAAACCGCGTATTCCGCGATCTCAAGAGGCGTAAGGTTTTTTTTATCGTTTTCCATTAAGTTTCCTTTCAAGTCTTAATATCCGTTGCGCGGGATGCTGATGTCCTCTCCGGATCCGTATTCCTCGCCGAACAGGTATCCCTCGGAGTCGTACACTCCGTAACCGTTGTCGAATATCCTGTTGCGGTCAAACACCTCGTAAAGACCGTCGACGCCGTTGAACTGGTCGGACGTGCTCGAATGGATGTCAGAATAGAAATGATTGAATATCCTCTCAACCGCGGGCTTCTTGCTTATCACGCACCAGCCGTAGGACATGTTGCCGGGGATAGTGAACATCGATATCTTCGACGTATCCAGCTCAACGAGGAATTTGGCGAAGTACAGGGTATCTACCCCTTTGAAGTCCTTGACGAGATTATCAAGTACCTGGTCGGCAAGCTGCGCAAGCGTGCTCACGCTGCTGCCCTTGAGTTTGTCGAGCAGGGCGAACATAAACTGCTTCTGAGCGTCCTCACGTCCGAGATCCGCGGTCGCGTATCCTGATCTGAATCGGACGAAGCCCTCCGCCTGCGCTCCGCTCAAATGCTGCCACCCTGCAGGGATGTCTATGTAGAGGCCCTGATCGGGGTCGGAGTAGTACATACCGTTCTGAACGTAGATATCGACACCGCCGAGAATATCGACGATATTTCTGAATCCCTCGAGATTCATGATCGCGGCGTAGTCGATCCTGATGCAGAGAGACTGCGCCAGAAGAGACTTGAACTCTCCGAGAGCGTATTCTTCCGCTTTATCGCGTGTCAGGCCCAGACTGTTGAGTCCCTTCGAGTAAAACGTCGAGAACACCGCATTGAGTTTGTTCGTGGGGTAACCGCCCGAGATATACGTGTCTCTCGGAAGCTGCATTACGGACAGCGAATGATTTACCGGATCGGCGTTGATTACCATCATGACGTCGGTCAGGAACGCCATCTTGTCGCGTCCGAGGATCAGGAAGTTGTAAGATTCGCCCTTGGGTTCGAAATCGACCGTATGGGTAACGCCTTCGGCGTCCGTGACCGTCGGGTTGAAAGGAACGTCCTGAGCCACGCTCGGCTTATAGAACACGATGAATCCGATCGCGAACATTACGATCGCGTATATGACGAGGACGATGGCGATTATGACTTTCGCCGCCGTAGACAGCTTTCCTTTTTTCTTTCTTCTTTTTCTGCCGAAATCTTCGTTCATTTTTTTGTCTTCTTTCCGTTTTTCTTATTAATCTTTCCGCAATTCCAGAATGAAGCGGTTCCTTGCTGCGACGGTGTCCCGGTCGATCGGAGCGTTCTCTTCGATCAGATTCCGGATCGTCATATCGAACGACAGCACCATCGTCTTTTTGAAATGCTCGGCGACGTCGGCGCCGGGTTCTGCAATCCCGCCCCAGAAATACCGTCTCAATTCAACGCAATCGGGAAACGTTCTCGTCTTCTCGATGTAGTCGGCAAGGTAGACGATCGACTCGAACACCGTCATCTGTTCCCTGCCCGTCGTGTGCCATCTTATCCCGGAGATTATCTCGTCGTCGACAAACTCGGCAAAATCGCGCCGGGCGAGCTCAGCTGCCGTCTTCGCGTGAAAGAGTTTGGGAGACGATTTCTCAAGGACGTCATAGATTATACCAAATTCGGAACAATATTGCAACTGTTTTTCAAGGTCGTCGCGCTTCGTTATATCGTGCAGGAGCGCAGCCGCGCGGAGCGCGTTGATCCGGTCAGGCAGGAACAACTCCCCGAGCCTGGCCGCCTCTTCTTCGACGGCGAGAGTGTGCAGATATCTCTTCGGTTTGAGATAATCCCTCACACGTTCGCGCAAGACGGATAACATCTCATCGGTCAGTTCGATTCTTTCCATACATACCCCGGATTTCCTGAGAAAACGTCCTGTTTTCCGTTTTCGTCGATTCCCTGTAAAGAATGATCCTTCTCCCGATGACGCCTACGACGTCGGCTCCGGTCAGGCGCGAGAGTTCGTCAGCCGTCTCGCGGGCGTTCGAGGACGACGTCTCGAGAACGCTGAGTTTTATCAGTTCGCGAGCTTCGAGCGCGTCGGAAACCGTTTTGACGAGCGCGCCGCTTATTCCGCCTTTCCCGACCTGAGTCACGGGATCCATCGTGTTCGCGCACCCTCTGAGGTACGCTCTCTGTTTGCTGTTGAGCATTTACTTTATTCCTCCGAATACTTCGCCGAGTACGCGCGAGAACGCTTCGAGCGATCTGCCTCTGTGGCTGACGCCGTCCTTGGCCGCCGCGGACGCCTCGCCGAACGTCACGCCGAGGTCGTCCGACATGAATACGCTGTCGTAGCCGAAGCCGCCGGTCCCGATCTCACGGTCCGTGATCCTGCCGCGGCACTCGCCGCGGACGGTGAGCGTCAGCTCCCGTTTTCTGCCCGAGGCGGCGGCGAGTCCTTCGCTTATCGCGTATTCGGGCGGAACGGTGATCGGGGAGCCCTCGGGCAGGCAGAGCGCCATGACGGAGACGAACCCGGCTCCTCGATCCTCTTCGGGTACGCCTTTCATCTCTTCGAGCAGCTTGACGCGGCAGTCGGCGGGGGTGCATCCCTCGCCGGCGTATCTCGCCGACGTCACTCCCGGAGCGCCGTTCAAGGCGTCTACTGCGAGACCGGAATCGTCGGCTATGCCGATATACCCGAGCGACGCGGGAACGGACGCTTTTATTATCGCGTTCTCCTCGAAAGTCGCGCCCGTCTCTTCTATTTCTTCTTCAAATCCGATATCCGATAGCGAGAGAAGCTTTATCCCCGGAAGAGTTCGTTCGAGGATCCTCCTCAGCTCTTCGATCTTTTTCGCGTTCCGTGACGCGAGGACCGCCGTTATCATTCATCTTCTCCCTGCTCGGTGTCGAGAAGCGCTCTGACGAACTGATCCGCATCGAACGGTTCCATATCGTCTATGCCCTCTCCGACGCCGATGTATTTGACCGGAATGTCGACCGTGTTCTTTATCGAAAAGATCGCGCCGCCCTTCGCCGTCCCGTCGAGTTTTGTTAGTACGAGACCGGTGATATCCGCAGCCTTTTTGAATTCCTTCGCCTGCTGTACCGCGTTCTGTCCCGTCGTAGAATCGAGGACGAGAAGCGTCTCGCGGGAGCATCCCGGCAGTTCCCTGCCGATCACACGGTCGATCTTGGAAAGTTCGTCCATGAGGTTCTTTTTGTTGTGGAGCCGACCCGCCGTGTCGACGATCAGGACGTCCGCACAGCGCTTTTTGCTTGCGGCGATCGCATCAAATACGACGGAAGCGGGGTCGGAACCCTCGCTCTGTCTTATAAGTTCGGCACCCGCCCTCTCGCACCAGACGGCAAGCTGTTCGATCGCCGCGGCACGGAACGTATCCGCCGCCGCAACTACGACTTTTTTGCCTCTGCGGACGAGATCGGCAGCGATCTTTCCGATCGAGGTCGTCTTGCCGACGCCGTTGACGCCGATCACGAGGATGACGGACGGGACGGTCGAGAGATCGAGTTCTCCGCCCTCGCCGACGTGTTCGCAAAGGATCTCGCACAGAGCGTCTTTTACGAGTTCGGGATCCTTAATGTTCTCTTCTTTGATACGGTCGCGGAGCTCGTCGATCACCTCTTCCGTCGTCTCGACGCCCATATCGGCGCAGATCATTATCTCCTCAAGTTCCTCAAGAAGATCCTCGTCGACGCTTCTGAAAGATTTGACTACAGCGTCTACGCGGTTTATGACGGCGTCTTTCGTCTTTTTCAGACCGTTTTTAAGTTTATCGAAAAATGCCATTGTGAGGACAGTCCTCCGTTACTTGATGTATTTCTCGTTGCTCTCGTCGCCGACGTCGAGCGTGAACACTTTGGATATGCCGTGGCGCGGCATCGTGACGCCGTAAAGCGTATCGGCGATCTCCATCGTTCCGCGTCTGTGTGTGATCATGATGATCTGTATCTGATCGGAGAAGCGCTTGACGTAGTTCGCCACTCTCGCGACGTTGACCTCGTCGAGCGCGGATTCGATCTCGTCAAATATGCAGAACGGGGACGGATTGAATTTAACGAGCGCGAACATCAGAGCGATCGCTATGAACGCCTGCTCGCCGCCCGACAGCAGCGAAAGATGTTTGATCGTCTTTCCGGGAGGAGCCGCGCTGATCTCGATACCGCTGTTCAGAACGTCGTCGGGATCGGTGAGTGAAAGCTCGGCGTTTCCGCCGCCGAACAGTTCGCGGAACACCTCGGAAAAGCTCTGATTGATCTTATCGAACGCGTCTGAGAAGATCTTTTTCATCTCCTCCTCTATCGAGGTGATTATCTTTTCGAGTTCGGCACGGGAAGCGGTCAGGTCGTCCATTTGCCTCTTGATGCCGTCGTAACGCTCTTTTTCGGCCGCGTATTCGTCGATCGCGCCGACGTTCACGACGCCGAGGGATTTGATCTCGTCTCTAAGCGCGACGAAACGGGAGTGGATCGCGCGTCTGTTCTTCTCGTCAACCTTTTCGAAACCCTCTTCGTTTTCGAGTTCGACAGCCGACGAGTAAGTAAGTTCGTATTCGTCCCAGAGGCGCGCGGTCATCTTGTCGATGTTCTCGCGCAGACGGGAGAGTTTGTTTTCGTTTTTCGTGTTGGCGACGAGCAGGAGTTCCTTCTTTGAGGATTGTTCCTTTTCCTTTGCGCGCAGGCCGGAGAGTTCCGCCTCGAGTTCGTCCGATTCCTCGTTCAGTTTTTTCAGTTTATCATCGAGCGCTTTTGCTTCGGCGTCCATCTGCTCGCCTTGCTCACGGAGTCTGATCTTCGCTTCCTCGGCAAGCTTGATCTCTTCGTTCAGCCTTTCGATCTCCGTTTCGGCGTCGGCTGATTCCGCGCGGCGATCCGCTGCCGCGTCTTTCGCCTCGTTTATGAGTTGACCGTTCAGTTCGAGATCCTTCTCGATCCGCGCCGTTTCGATCTTTGAGTCCGAGAGTTCCGCGGCGGCGTCCTCGGCGTTCAGGTCGAGTTCTCCGCGCTTTGCGGCGAGATCGGCCCTCTCTTCGTTTAAGGCGTCGATCTCTTTTTTCTTCTCTTCGATCAGCGCTTCGGCTTCGGCGATCTCCGCTTCGTTCTTTTCGCGGTTGCCGTCGGAGCCCAGAAGATCCGCCTCGAGTTTTGATACGACCTCCGCGAGAAAGTCGCGCTTGGCTTCGGCCTCGGTCAGAGACGCCTTTTCGACGCCGAACAGCGAATCGAGCAATCTCGACTTTTCTTCTCTGTCGAGCCGTTCGGCCGTCAGGTATGAAATCTCTGCGTTGATCTTTGCGAGTTCGTCCGAGAGCGTCGCGTTGTTTTTCTTTTCCGCTTTGATCTCTTCGTTCAGTTTTTCGATCCTGCCCGTACGGGTGAGCATACCGCTGTCCCTCTTGAGACTTCCTCCGGTAAACGACCCGCCGACGTTGATCTGCTGGCCGTCGAGAGTGACCGCCCTGACGCGCCAGCCGCAGGATCTTCCCATATCGGACGCGTTGTCGAGAGTGTCGAATACGACGGTCTTCCCGACTACGGACGACACTATGCCCCTGTATTTCGCGTCGCACGAAACGAGATCGTCGGCGAATCCGATGAATCCACGGCGAGATTTTGCCGCCTCGGCATCGGCGCCGCGCGGGCCCGCTTTTACCGTGGTGAGCGGATAGAACGTCGCTCTGCCCGCGGACTCTCTCTTGAGCGCGGCGATCGCCGCCTTCGCGGACGGCTCGTCCTCGGTAACTATATTCTGAAGCGCGTTCCCGAACGCCGTTTCCACCGCGACGGAGTACTTATCGTCGACTCTGACGAGGTGTGAGAGCGGTCCGTGGATACCGGACAGTTCGCCCTCCGAGGACGCTTTCATAACGAATCTGACGCTGTTGTTGAATCCGTCGAAGTGCTCTACCATCCGCTTGATGGCGGCGGCGCGTTCTTCCATCGCCTCGAGCGACGCGGTCGATTCGTTGAAGTCTCGCCTCACCGCGTCTCCGCGCTCCGTAAGGTCGGAGAGTTTTTCGAGCACGTCATCAAGCGCGGCTTTCTCCTCTGCGGACTTTTTCTCATATGAAGCGACTACTTCGCTCTGCTTGTCCGCTTCCGCCCCGGCGGCTTCGAGTTCGCCTCGGCGGGCCGAGATCTGCTCTTTAAGTTCTTCTTTCTGTTCTGACTGAGAGTCGACCGCGTTTTTGAGGACGCTCTGCCTTACTGTCAGCTCGGACAGTTCTTCTTCAAGTTCTCTTCTCTTCGCGAAAAGACCGTCGATAAGAACGTCGTGTTCGTTCCGCTCCGTTATGAGCCTTTCCCTTTTTGCGGCGGCGGCGTCTTCGTTTTCTTTCGACCTGACGAGGTCCTCTTTCAGTTTCTCCGCTTCGGCGGCGAGACGCACCGCCTTTTCTTCTTCTTTCTTTTCGGTCTCAAGCGCAGACGATATCCGCTCTTTTACCGAATCGATCCTCTCTTTTGCGCGAATTACGTTGTTTTCAAGGCGAAGCGCGTCGTTTTCGAACTGCGAGGACGATCTGTTTTTCTCGCTCTGCTCCTCGACCGTTCGCTGGAAAGCCTCTCTGTTGTTTCTTCTCTTTTCGTCGGTGGCCTCTATCATGACGTCGAGCTGCCGCGCCGTGTCCTCGGCCATCTCGAGTTCGTGAGCGGACATTTCTGCGTCCGTCTCCGTCTTTTCAAGCTCAGCCCTCGTGCCCTTCAAATCGTAGAGCCAAAGGGATACGTCGAGCATCTTTTTCTCGCCGTAGAGTTCGAGATACCGTCTCGCCTTTGACGCGTCACGTTCGAGGGACGGAAGGCGAGAGCCGATCTCCGCCTCTATATCGCCGACGCGCTGCATGTTCTGATCGGTCTCG
>JAFWPR010000059.1 GCA_017545225.1 Clostridia bacterium | reverse complement strand
CTCGATATTGGCGACAGCCCAGTCCGGGAATTTCGCCTTGTCCGGGAACGGCTTTATGCTTCCCGCATCGGGGAGTTTGATCCCCTTGTAGTCCATGTATCTCACGAAGAACGCCGCAAACTCCTGTCGGAGAACGGGAGTGTCCGGCTCGAACGTCGTAGCCGACATGCCCTTTGCGATGCCGTTCTTGACCGCCCACCCGATCGGATCGGCGTAGTATTCGTTCCCTCTTACGTCCTTGAAGTTCATCTCTTTCTTCATGCCAGTGACGTTATCGCCGGACATTCTCGAGAGAATGGTGACGATCTGACCGCGGGTCATCGACTCCTCCGGTCCGAACGTCTTTGCCGACGTGCCGTTCATGATTCCACGCTCCCATACGAAGCGAACGGAATCAACGTACCATTCGTTCGCCGGAACGTCTTTGAATGGGAGCGCGCCGCCCGCCGCGGAAACCGCGGGGATCGCGCTCACGAGCATCCCGACCGTCATTACGGCGGCAAGGATCACGCTAAGGATTCTTTTCTTCATTTTTTCCTCCGAAAACCGGGCTCTCCGAGCCCTTTTTGACAAGAAAATTATACCCTATCAAAACGTCAAAATCAATAAAAGCGGGTTACCTTTTTTCGCAAAAAACGGGATTATACGGCGTCGGAAAAGGCTGTTGTGTATTCTCAACAATATTAGACGGCGCCGTTAGTCTAAAATGACGGTTATAAAAACGCCCCGGTACCTTGCAGGGCAAGGTACCGGGACAAAAAGCGTTTTTTCTCAGACTCCGCGCTTGGAGCGTTCGATGTGCTCAAGCTCCGTCTCGTTGTAGGTCGGAACTCTTCCCGGGAGCGGGAGAAGCTTCTCGCTGATAACGTCGACGATGCCCTCAGCCTGCGGGAAATAGAATTTCTCGAGCTCGAAGGCGGGCGTGATCCAGTTGCGGGATCCGAATACGACCGGCGGCGCGTCGAGATAGTCGAACGCCATCTCGGCGATGTTGGACGCCATATCGCGCATCACGGAGTTGCGGTCGACTGCGTCGCCGACTATGATGATGCGTCCGGTCTTCTTGACGGACTCGATGACCTTCTCGTAATTGAACGGGACGATCGAACGGGCGTCGATGATCTCCGCGGAAACGCCGTATTTCTCCTCGAGGATCTTTGCGGCGTCAAGCGCGCGGTAGAGGACCGCGCCGATCGAGAGGATAGTGACGTCGGAACCCGTCTTCTTGACGTCGGGATCGCCGAAGTCGACCTCGTAATAATCGGTGGGGACGCCGCCCTCGTGGAACTGCTCGCCCACGTCGTAGATACGCTGAGACTCGAAGAAGACGACCGGGTCGGTGCCGTTGAGCGCCTGATTCATGAGGCCCTTCGCGTCGTACGGGGTTGCCGGGAAGCAGACCTTGAGTCCGGGAATGTGAGCGGTGAGAGCTGTCCAGTCCTGGCTATGCTGCGCGCCGTACTTGGAACCGACGGAAACGCGGAGCACAACGGGCATCTTGAGGATACCGGCGGACATGGACTGCCACTTGGAAAGCTGGTTGAAGATCTCGTCTCCGGCACAGCCGATGAAGTCCGCGTACATGAGCTCGACGATGGCGCGGCCGCCCGCCATGGCGTAACCGACGGCGGAACCGACGATCGCGGACTCGGAGATCGGCGCGTTGAAGAAACGGTGATACGGAAGCGCCTCGGTCAGACCGCGGTAAACGGCGAACGCGCCGCCCCAGTCGCGGTTGTCCTCGCCGTAGGCGATCGTGGTGGGATCCTCGTAGAACTTGTCGATGATAGCCTCGAACAGACCGTCGCGCAGACCGAAGACCTTCATCTTCGGAACGGGTTTGCCGTCTGCGTCGAACGCCCAGCGGGATTTGCCGGCGATCTGCTTGACTCTCGGATCCTCTTCCTTCGGAATGAGGACTTCGGGTTCCCTGCTCTCGTCCATGCTCTTGACGTGGTTGTTCGAGTACATGATGGAGGAGATCATATCGGGCTCCGCTGCGAGATCCATTCTCGGGGAAACCTCGTCGTTGATGGCGAGTTTGATAACGGAGACCATTCTCTCGATGATCGCCTCGTCGATAGCGTCGAACTCGGCGTTAGTCGCGACTCTCGCCTTGACGAGTTTTTCACGGTACGCCTTGATCGGGCAAGCCTCACGCCACGCCTCGATCTCCTCGGCGGTACGGTAGGTGGAAGCGTCTGACGGAGAGTGACCCGAAACGCGGTAGGTAGCGACTTCGAGGAGAGCCGGACCCTCTCCGCGGAGGAGCAGGTCGCGTTTTCTCGTAGTGGCCTCAATGACCGCGAGCGGATCGTAGCCGTTTACCTTCTCGGCGTGGAGCTGTGTCGGTGAGAAGCCCGCCGCAAGACGCGCGGGATTACCGAAACCCATGGTCTCGCCCATGGTCTGGCCGCCCATTCCGTAGAAGTTGTTGAATACGTTGAAGAGGATAGGCATACCGGCGCTCGAATACTTGCCGTCCATTCCCCAGAGTTTGGTGATCTGATCCATAGCCGCGAAGTTGAGGCTCTCGAGGACCGGGCCGCGTCCGAGCGCGCCGTCGCCGGAGTTCGCTACGACGATACCGGGTTTGCCGTTGCTTCTCTTGTAAAGAGCCGCGCCGAGCGCGATGGGAGCGGAACCGCCGACGATCGCGTTGTTCGGGAAGATACCGAACGGGATGAAGAACGCGTGCATCGAACCGCCGAGACCGCGGTTGAAGCCGGTCTTTCTCGCGAGGATCTCCGCGAGCGCTCCGTAGAGCAGGAAGTCTTTGGCGAGTTCTTTGACGTTGTCGGTCTTGAAGTTTTTCTCAACGACGCCGAGGATCGTGCCGCCGAGGAATTCCTTCATGATTGCGTACAGTTCGTCCTCGGTGAGTTTGTTGATCGAGGAGAGGCCTTTAGCGAGGATCTCGCCGTGGCTTCTGTGCGAACCGAACGTGAAGTCGTTGATGTCGAGGCAGTACGCCTGACCGACCGCGGACGCCTCCTGACCTATCGACAGGTGGGCGGGTCCGGGGTTGTGATACTCGACGCCGCGGTATTCGCTCTTGACTTTGATCTCGTTGAGCATCGTCTCGAACTCGCGGATCGTCCTCATATCGTGATAGATGCGGAGGAAGTCTTCTTTTTTATAATTGGCTTTCTCGTCTTTTATCGTTTTGTTGTAGGTGCAAAGCGGGATCTTTTCGAATTCGGCGTAACCGGGCTGGAACACCTTGCCGGGATCTACGTATTGACTCTTAGGCATTTTTTATATCTCCTTTTTATAATTATTTCAGTTGATCGAGAACATTGCCTCGCGGATCGCCTCGCACACGCTGGGGTGCGGGAACACGAGACGGCGGACGTCGTCCACTCTCATCTCGCGGGCGACCATCGCGGCGGCGCCGTAAATGATCTCGGAGGCGTAGGAGCCGATCATGTGGACGCCGAGGATATTCTTATGCGCTTTGCCGACGACGATCTTGACGATCCCGTCGCCGCCCTCGTTTTCAGCGACGTATCTGCCGCTGTATCTGAGGGCCAGGGTGTGTTCTTCCGCGTCGATCCCGGCTCGCTTCGCGCTGTCGAGCGTCTCGCCGACGGAGCCGACCTCGGGATTCGTGTAAATAACGGAAGGGATGGATCTGTAGTCGACGCGGTCCGCCTTGCCGACCATATCGGCGACGGCGACCTCGCCCTCTCTGTACGCGGTGTGGGCGAGCATTATCCGTCCGTTGACGTCTCCCGCCGCCCAGATACCGGGCACGGAGGTGCGGCACCTCTCGTCGGTCTTTATCGCGCCGCGCTCGGTGAGAACGCCGACTGACTCGAGGCCGATATTCGCGGTGCGGGCGCGGCGTCCGGTCGAGACGAGGATCAGATCGCAGTCGACTTTCTCCGTCTTGCCTCCCATCTCATAGGAAACGGAGCCTTTGCCCTTCCTGCCGCTGACGGCGGTTACTTTCGCGCCGAGTTTGAACTCGACTCCGCGCTTTGCGTAATTGTTCTGTAAGATCTTCGAAATCTCCGCGTCGGTCGGACCCGCGATCTTGTCAAGCATTTCGATCACGGTGACTATCGAGCCTACGGAGTTGAAATAAGACGCCATTTCGAGTCCGATGACTCCGCCGCCGATGACGACGATCGACTTCGGGATCTCGCGGATATCGAGGATCTCGCGATTCGTTACTGCAAGCCCTTCGGGGACCGCTTCGCGCAGACCGGTCACGGGCGGCACGACCGCCTCGGATCCGGTGCAGATAAGGAGTTTGGAGCCGGTGAACGTCTCGTCGCCCGAGACGACGGTAAATCCGTCCGCGCTCTTTCCTTTTATCACGCCAGTTCCGCGATGGACGGTGACGCCGGCGCCCTTCATCTTGGCTCCGACTCCGGAAACGAGCGTCTTGACGACTTTATTCTTTCGGTCGACGACCTTCGAGTGGTCGAGCGACGCGCCCGTAACGGTCACGCCGTATTTGTCGCCGTGGTGAGCGTAGTCGAGGATCTTGGCGGAGTACAGGAACGTCTTCGTCGGGATGCATCCCTCGTTGAGGCAGACGCCGCCGAGTTCCCTCTCCTCGATCACGAGCGTTTTCATACCCTCGTGCGCGGCGCGCTCCGCAGCGTTGTAACCGGCGGGGCCTCCGCCGAGTACGATCAGATCGAATTTGTTGTCAGCCATTCGTCACACCTCACTTCGCGAGGAGCAGATCGAAGCTCTCGAGCGCCGTGCAGAGTTCTTTGAGGAACTTCGCGGCGGGGGCTCCGTCGACCGCTCTGTGATCAAACGTGAGGGAGAGTCCCATCGCGGGATAGACAGTGCCGTCTGCTTTGAGACGGTTTACCGTGCAGCAGACGCCGAGGATCGCCGTCTGCGGCGGGTTGATGACGGGAGTGAAGCTCTCAACTCCGAGAGAACCGAGGTTCGTCACGGTGAAGGAACCGCCGCTCATCTCGTCGGGAGAAAGCTTGCCCTCGCGGGCGCCGCCCGCGAGCCGTTTCGCGTCTGCGGAAACCTCCGCGAGCGTCTTCTTCTCCGCGCAGGTGATGACGGGAACGAGAAGCCCTCTGTCCGTATCGACTGCGCATCCGACGTTGGCGTGAGCGAAGCGTCTGATCTTGCCGTCAACGAGGTTGGCGTTGATATCCGGGAATTTCGGAAGGATACGGCCGACCGCGAAGAGTACCATATCGTTGATGGTGACTTTGGAAAGGCCCATTTCCTCGCCGCGCTCTTTGAGGAGTTTGCGGTAAGCAAGGAGGCGGGTCGCGTCGAAGGACGCGTTCAGAGTGAGCTGAGCCATCTCGGAAAGCGACGCGTGCATCGACTTCGCGATGACCTTTCTGACGTTCGACATCGGAGCTTCTTCGTAAGCGTAGACGTCCGCGGAGGGAGCCGCCGCAGCAGCGGGAGCGCTCGCGGGCGCTTCGGATCCTTCTTTCTTTTCGGGGACGATACCGCGCAGGAAATCCTCGACTGCGGCGGTAGTGCCTACCTTACCCGCGTCGAGCGCGGCGTTGACGTCGCGTTCTATGATCCTGCCGTGAGGACCCGTCGGGGTGACGGCGGAGAGATCGACGCCGGTCTTGAGCGCGAGGTTCTTCGCACGGGGGGAGATCCTCAAGCGGTCTCCCTCGGGTTTCGTCGCCTCTGGAGCTGCCGCCGGTTCCGCCTTTTCGGCGGGAGCTGCGTCTTCCGCTTTGGGTTCCTCTTTCTTTTCTTCCGCCGGAGCGGCTCCGCCGAGCAGAGAGGAGATATCCTCGCCCTCTTCGCCTATGATGCAGACGGGCGCGAGACAGTCGACCACGTCGCCCTCTTCAGCAAAGGTGTGAAGGATCACGCCCGAAAACTGGGCGGGCTCGTCAAAGGCGGATTTGTCAGTCTCGTAGGAGAAGATGATATCGCCTTCGTTTACGCGATCGCCTTTCTTCTTCTGCCACGTCGTGATGATACAGCTTTCGACGCTTTGCCCCTGACGGGGCATGATAACAAGATTAGCCATATATGTGTCCTTTCATTAAAATATTAAACATTGTTATTCACAGACGACGACCGCGGCGCCTACCGCGTCAGCCGCCCGTTCGAGTTCCGGAGGAAGCGGCGCGTCCGTGATCAGAACGTCGACGTTTTCCACTCCGCAGAACGTATACGGGAGGGATTTGCCGATCTTCGAGCTGTCGACGAGGACGACGACGCGGCGCGCCTTTTCGGCGACGATGCGCTTCAGCTCGCACTCGTTGAACGAGCCGACGGTAAAACCGTTTTCGAGCGACACGCCCGCGGGAGTCAGAAACGCTATGTCGACGTTGACGTCGTTCAGGAATCTCGTCGCCTGAAGACCGGTAACGGTCTGGTTGTCGCGTTCCAGTCTGCCGCCGACCATGTTGACGACGGACGTCCCCGTCATCAGAAGGTCGACCGCGAGTTTCGGGTCGGTTGTGGTGAAGGAGAACCGTCCCTCGGGAACGTAAGCCGGAAGCTGACGGAGCGTCGAGCCGGAGTCGAGGAATATCGACCTGCCCGCCTCGAGGAACGACGCCGCGCGCTGTGCTATACGCCGTTTGCCGTCAACGTTTTCTCCCTCTCTTTTCGTAATGGAGTCGACGCCGGTGCGCGGGATGAACTTGACCGAGCGCGCGCCGCCGCGAACGCGGATGACCTCACCCGCCGCTTCGAGCGCCTCGACGTCGCGGCGGAGCGTCATCTCCGACACGTCGGGAAACCGTAAGGAGAGTTCCCTCAGGGAAACGAACGGCTCGACGTCAAATATCTTTCTTATTTCCTCAAGTCTTTGCGATCTCGTAAGAGGACCTCCCATCTTTGTAAAATACTGTGTTAATTTTAATATAATAATGTGAATTTGTCAACCGTTCATGTTAAAAAGTGTTAGAAATTTACAAAAAGTTTTTAAAAACAGGGGTTGACAGCCGTTTATCGGCGTGATATGATATAGGTGTTATAGTTCGCATATAACAGTTAGGCCGAAAGGAGGACGAAAAAGAGATGTACAATATCGATCCGCTCGCCCGGAAACCGATATACGAACAGATCATCGACCAGCTTGAGCTCTTCGTCGCAACGGGCGCCTTCAAGCCGGGAGACAGGATCCCGTCCGTCCGCTCCGTCTCGACTTCGTCGGGCGTAAACCCGATGACGATACTGAAAGCGTACGGCGAACTCGACTCGCGCGGAGTCATCTGTTCGGTCCCGGGACGCGGATATTTCGTGTCCGAGGGGGCGAAAGAAAAGATCGCCGAAGCGAAAATGGACGGCCTCGGAGAACTGAAGGGACAGATCGCCGCGCTTTGCCGGCTCGGAGTTCCCAAGGATTCCGTTTACGCTCTCGTCGACGAGGCGTACGGAGAAACAACCGCAGGAGGTGATACTCTGTGATAAAGATCGAAGGCGTTACAAAGAAATTCGGGGAGGCGGTCGCGCTCGACCGTGTGACCTGCTCCGTCGCCGACGGGTCCATCCTCGGAATGATAGGCTCGAACGGAGCGGGCAAATCGACGCTGCTCCGCATCCTCGCGGGCGTATATAAACAGGACGAAGGAACCGTAACGGTCGACGGAGAGACGCTGTGGGACAATCCCGCCGCGAAGGGACGTATTGCGTTCGTCCCCGACGAGTCGTATTTCCTCGCGGGTTCCAACCTCAACAGGATGGGAAAGCTGTATTCTACCATTTTCCCGCGGTTCGACGAAAAGCGATTCGCGGAACTGACGGCTGCTTTCGGCCTCAACCCCTCCGCCGCGATCAATACTTATTCAAAAGGAATGAAAAGGCAGGCGGCGACGGTACTCGCGCTTGCGACCCGTTCCGACTATATCTTCTTCGACGAGACTTTCGACGGACTCGATCCGATCGTCAGGAATTTCGTCAAGAGACTGATCTGCGAGGACGTCATCGACCGCGGCGCGACCGCGATCATCACGTCCCATTCCCTGCGCGAGCTCGAGGACACGTGCGACCAGCTCGCGATGCTCCACCGAGGCGGTCTGGTCTTTGAGAGCGAGGTACAGAATCTGAGAACGTCGAAATTCAAAGTCCAGGTCGCGTTCCGCGAGGGGCCGCCCGAGCGCGTTTTCGACGGGATCGACGTAAAGCACGAGAGCCGCCTCGGCTCCGTCTTCAACCTCATCGTGAGCGGAGACAGGGACGAAACAGTCGAAAAACTCAAAAAGTTCGACCCGGTCGTCCTCGAGATACTCCCGATGACGCTTGAGGAAGTGTTTACTTACGAACTTGAAGCGCTCGGCTACTTCTGCGACGCCTCGGAAATGGAGGAGTTGATGAAATGAAAAACAAAATCTTCTCATATCGTCTCTGGGTCGAGGGCTTGAGACGGATCCGTATACCGGGATTCATAGCTCTCGGATTTATCGGGATAAGCGCGATACTCGTCCCCGCGTCGTATTTCGTCGAAGCGCGGTTCTATACCGCGGGTTCGATACACGACCATATCATTTCGCCGGAAACTGCGACCCACCCGGGACTCGTTCTTCTGACGTACATCGTCGCGCCTGCGATGGCGCT
>JAFWPR010000006.1 GCA_017545225.1 Clostridia bacterium | reverse complement strand
TGATGGTCATCCTGCTCGCGTCGGTCCTGCGCCTGACGCTGGGTAATTCGCTCGAGGGAACGATCCTTGAAAAGATCGGCTCGAATATCATCAGTCTCTTTATAGTTTTCTGTATCCTTTACTGGGTCTCCATGGCGAGACTTATTCGGGGACAGATCTTGTCCCTGAGAGAGCAGGAGTACGTTCTCGCCTCCAAGGCGACGGGCGCGAAAGCCGGTTGGATCATTCGCAAACACCTGATCCCCAACTGCATAAGCGTCGTTATCATTTCGACGGCTCTTCAGATCCCGAACGCGATATTTACGGAGAGTTTTCTCTCCTTCCTCGGCCTCGGTGTCAACGCTCCGATGCCGTCGCTCGGGTCTCTTGCCTCAGACGCCCTGAACGGCGTCACTTCATACCCGTACCGACTGATAATCCCTGCCGTGGTCATATCTCTCATCGTTCTTTCCCTCAATCTTTTCGGCGACGGACTGCGCGACGCGTTCGACCCGAAATTGAATTCGTGACGGGGGTGAGAACATGAGCAGACTTCTTGAAGTGCGCGATCTGCGTACGTCGTTCTTCACAGACGCGGGCGAGGTCCGCGCCGTCAACGGTATTTCATTCAATCTCGACCGCGGTAAAGTCCTCGGTATCGTCGGTGAATCGGGTTCCGGCAAATCGGTAACCGCGTATTCGATACTCCAGATCCTCGCCGATACCGGCAAGATCGTCGGCGGTTCCATAAAGCTTGACGGCGAGGAATTGGTAAACGCCGGCGAGAACGTTATGAGGACTGTCCGCGGGAACAAAGTCTCGATCATCTTCCAGGATCCGATGACTTCGCTCAATCCGACGTATTCGATCGGTCACCAACTGACCGAGGCGATAAGACTTCATACTCCGAGAAACAAAAAACAGGCGAAGGAAAGGGCTCTGGAAATGCTTCGTCTCGTTAACGTCAACGAGCCCGAGAAGAGACTGAAGCAGTATCCGCACGAATTGTCCGGAGGTATGCGTCAGCGCGTTATGATCGCTATGGCGCTCGCCTGCGAGCCCGACATCCTGATAGCCGACGAGCCGACGACGGCTCTCGACGTTACGATCCAGGCGCAGATACTTGAGCTTATGAGATCCCTGCAGGAAGAACTCGGTATGGCGATCATAATGATCACCCACGACCTCGGCGTCGTCGCGCAGATGTGCGACGAAGTCATCGTCATGTACGCCGGTTCGATCTGTGAACAGGGAACTGCGGACGAGATCTTCTACAATCCGCGCCACGAGTATACTAAGGGTCTTATGAGATCTATTCCGAGCACCGCCAACAAAGATCAGCCTCTCGAACCGATCAGCGGAACGCCCATCGATCTTCTGAATATGCCCGAGGGTTGTCCGTTCGCTCCCAGGTGCGACCGCGCAATGAAGATATGCCTGAGGGAACGCTGCCCGCGTCTCGAGATAAACGACGATCACGCAGCCGGATGCTGGGTGAACGTCGCGGAAGCGGGCGAACCGCCCGAAGGATATGAGGCGGAAGATGTCGCCGAAGAAGAAAACTGACGTTGAAAGGAAGTGTTTGAAAGATGACGGGACAAAACGCGTATCCTCTCGTCGATATACGGCATCTTAAAGAATATTTCCCGATAAACGTCGGCGCTTTCCGCACTAAGCCGCTCAAAGCTGTAGACGACGTCTCCTTCACGATAATGAAGGGGGAGACGCTCGGTCTGGTCGGCGAATCCGGGTGCGGAAAAACGACGGTCGGACGAACCGTCCTCCAGCTCTATAAACCCACTGCGGGCGAGATCTGGTACGACGGCAAACAGATAAAGACGAAAAAAGATCTGAAAGAGTTCAGGACCAAAGCGACGATGGTCTTTCAGGATCCGTACTCCTCTCTCAATCCGAGAATGACCGTAATGGACATCATCGCGGAGCCGCTCGACGTCCACGGTTTATGTTCGTCGAAAGAGCAGAGAAGAGAAAGAGTTCTCGAACTGATGGATTACGTCGGGCTCAACAGCGAACACGCCTCGCGTTACGCTCACGAGTTTTCCGGCGGTCAGCGTCAGCGTATCGGCATTGCCCGTTCGCTCGCGGTCAACCCCGAGTTCATCGTCTGCGACGAACCCGTATCCGCTCTCGACGTTTCTATCCAGGCTCAGGTCATCAATATGTTCGACGAGCTTCAGGACAGGCTTGGACTGACGTATCTCTTCATCGCGCACGACCTTCTCGTCGTCCGTCACATAAGCGACAGGATCGCCGTTATGTACCTCGGAAAGATGGTCGAACTTGCCGATGCAGACGATATCTACGACAGGCCGCTCCATCCTTATTCCAAATCCCTTATCTCCGCCGTCCCCGTCCCCGACCCGCAGGTCGCAAGGGCGAACAAAAGGATCGTTCTCACCGGAGATATCCCGTCTCCGCTGAACGCGCCTTCCGGATGCCCGTTCAGGACGAGATGCCCGTATGCGACGGAAGTTTGCGCCGAGTCGATGCCCGAATTCACCGAGGTGTCGAAAGGTCACTTCGTCGCGTGCCACCGCACCGCGGAGATCAATTGAAACGCAAATAACCGGCAAATTCCGGTTAGAATAAAAAGGAGGATTATTCCCAATGAAAAAGTTTCTGGCACTGATGCTTGCGTTAGTCATGATCGTCGCCGTCTGCGTTGCATGCGCCGACAAGCCGGCTGATGAAAGCAAGCAGGACGCTACGGGCACCGACGCTCAGACTGCGGCTCCCGTAACCGATGATGAAGACGGCGGTATCAACGTCTGTCTCGCATCCGAACCCGACACCATCGACCCTGCGCTCAACTCCGCAGTCGATGGAGCGACCCTCATCGCTCACCTGTTCTCCGGTCTTGCAAAGTGGACGCAGGACGATGCGGGTAATCTCGTTATCGCCGCAGACGCCGCTACCGAGCTTCCGGAGCCTGTTGAGAACGAGGATGGAACCTTCACCTACACCTACACTTTGAGAGACGGACTGAAGTGGTCCGACGGTCAGGACGTCAAGGCCGGCGATTTTGCGTTTGCATGGAACCGCGCTGCATCTGCCGCTCTCGGCGCTGACTACGGCTACATGTTCGACGTTGTCAAAGGCTATGATGAAGTTGCAGACGTTGACGACGAAGGCAACCCCGTCAACCCCGACGCGAAACTCGCTGTCGAGGCGACCGACGACAAGACCCTTGTCGTTACCCTGACCACTGACGTTCCTTATTGGAATGAGCTTCTTGCTTTCCCGACCTACTTCCCGGTCCGTGAGGACGTCGTTGCTTCCGAAGATTGGGCGACCGACCCCTCCACCTACGTTTCCAACGGCGCGTATAAACTCGCGTCCTGGGATCACAACAGCCTTATCGTTCTCGAGAAGAACGCTGAGTACGTTGACGCCGCTGAGATTACCATGCCGAAGATCAACTTCTATCTCTCCGACGATTCCAACAACATGCTTGCTAACTTCAAGAGCGGCGACTGGCAGCTCATCGACGACGTTCCGACCAACGAGATCGCTGCTCTGAAGGAAGAGTATCCGGATGAGTTCAAGGTCGTCGGTCAGATCGGTACGTACTACGTCTGCTGGAACATCAACGAGGATATCCTCCCCGACACCCTTGATCTTGGCGACAAGGATCCCGAGGCTGCTCGTGAGGAGATCAGAAACGCCATCAACCTTCTTTTCGACCGCAACTACATCGTCAACGAGATCGCTCAGGGCGGTCAGGTCCCCGCTTCGTCCTTCGTAGCTATGGGTCTTACCGACGCTGACGGTTCCGAGTTCTACAAGAACGCAGGTCCCGAAGGTATCGTCGGATACTACAGTGTTGAAGAAAGCGACTATGAGGACAACTTCGCAGCCGCTATCGAGACCCTGAAGAATTACTACACCTTTAACGAACAGGATCAGAAGTTCATGGACTTCCCGACGATGACGTACCTCTACAATACCAGCGAAGCCCACAAGGCTATCGGTGAGTATCTCCAGAGCGTTCTCGCCGGCGTCGGCATCACGATGAACCTTGAGAACCAGGAATGGGCTACGTTCCTGAACACCAGAAAAGACGGTAACTACTCCATCGCCCGTAACGGTTGGGTCGCGGACTACAACGATCCGATCAGCTTCCTCGATATGTGGACTACCGTTTCCGGTAACAACGACGTCCAGTTCGGTAAGGGCGCCGCTGCCGATCTCAAGCACTACAGCCTCGACCTCACCGAGTACGGCTACGACGTCAAAGTTGAGAACGGCACGTGGGCTGAGACCTATGACGTCCTGATCTCCACGATCAAGACCTGCTCCGACACGACTGTCCGTTATCAGCTGATGCACGTTGCAGAAGATATGCTCATGGCTACCGGATGCCTCTGCCCGATCTACTACTACACCGATCTTTACATGATCGATGACAGCGTCCAGGGCTTCTTCTCCAACCCGCTCGGATACAAGTACTTCATGTACACCACCATCTCCAAATAATCAGAGATGATCGAACCGCCCCCGGATCGATTCCGGGGGCGGATTTCTTTCTTCCGGGTTGACAAATATTTTTCTCATACATATTGAAAAAACGATCGGGATGAGATATAATATAGGGGCTGACGCAGATGTGGTTCAATGGCAGAACTTCAGCTTCCCAAGCTGACAACGCGGGTTCGATTCCCGTCATCTGCTTAAATCGAGAATTCCGCGTGGTTGCGCGGAATTTTCTTTTTACCCTTGAAGTGCAAGGGAAAATGGCGTTACATAGGTGATACAAAACCTTTCGTTCAGCGGAATTATGTTCCCGTTGTCGTCGTAGGTTACGGGATCGGTGGGGAACGCTCCGCTTCGCAGCGGCGCCGGATCCCGACGCATCCGTTCTCTTAGGGCTTCACGCACTTGCATAATAAAGCTGCGCGGCATCGTTCGATGCCGCGCAGCCGTTTTTTTTTCCGTCCCTTCGGGGCCGTTTTTATCCGATCCTGTCTCTGTAAAGGAACGTTACTACCTGTCCTCTCGTACAGGTGTCGGAAGGCGAGAAGTGAGTCGCATCCGTTCCTTTGGTGATGCCTTTGGATACTGCCCAAAGGACCGCGTCGTAGAAGTATTCGTTCGATTTCACGTCGCGGAACGGGTTTGTCGCCGCGCCCGCGGACGGAGAACCGGAAGATCTCCAAAGGAAAGTGACGATCTGACCTCTCGTGCATGTCTCCTCGGGCGAGAAGTGAGTTGCGTCCGTTCCCTTGGTGACGCCTCTCTCGACCGCCCAGAGTACCGCTTTGTAATAGTACTCGCTTGACTTTACGTCCTTGAAAGGATTCTTGTTGCTCGCGGGTTCGGGCTTACCGGCCGCTCTCCAGAGGAACGTCACGACCTGACCGCGGGTACATCCGTCGTCGGGTGAGAACGTCGTCGCGCTCGTTCCCGTAGTGACTTCGTTTTCGACCGCCCAAAGGACGGGGTCGTAGAAGTAATCGTCCGTTTTCACGTCGGTGAAAGGATTCACCATCGGGCTCTTGACCGTCAGATGCAGAGGCAGACCCTCGGACCATACGCCGTTCTTGAGCGCGCGGATCCGGAAGAAGTAATTTCCGGGCGAGAGGTCTATGGGTCCCGAATAGACGTACCGTGCCGTCTCGTCGTCGCACGGGCAGACGCCGTTCAGCGTGTAGAGGATCTCGGCGCCTTCCGTGGAGCAGGAAAGGGTGAGTTTCCCGGGCGACACCGTGTCTCCGTCCTTAACGGGCTCGCCGTTGACCGACGCCGTGGGCCTGTCGGGGGCGCTCGTTTCCGCGGGTATCGTGTACTTCACGGCCAGCACCGCGCTCGGTTCAACGAACGCGCCGGTCGCGATCGCTTTGACCGTCACGTCCTCGCTGACTATTATCGCGTCGACCATGACCGGGCTTTCCTCTGTCGGATCGGTCCCGTCGACGGTATAGCGTACGACGGTCCCGTCTGTCGGAGCGGTAATGAATACAGCGGTATTCTTTTCTACCTCGCCCGCCGGTACGTTCGCCGTCGGGGTCGCGGCGGCCGCGGGAGCGGAAACCGTAATTCGGCCGCTTTCAAAGCGGTTTTCCATCGCTACTCCCGCGTAACTTTCGACTCTGTTGTCTACCATCAATTCGACAACGTCGCCGGCGGCCATACCCTCGTACGTCAGCTTCACGGTGCGGGTGTAGCTCGGAGCGTAGTCGGCGAGGCCGCTCTTTTCGCTGTCTACAAGCGACAGGTTATAACCCGTCTCGACGCCGTTTACGAAGAGCGTGAACCGGTCGTAAGTGAGCGTGCTTTCATCCATGTACCCCGAGAAGACGACGAACAGTCCCTTGGTGTTGGCGATCATCCTCGATACTTCTGGAGATGCGTAACTTACGATCGGTATATTGACGTCGAGCTGTTCGGGAAGAACGGGCATATACCAGTATCCGTCCGTCGCATTTCTGACGGCTCCGATACCGAATCCGCCGTCTTCTCCTGTGTCGGCAGCCTCATATCCCGCTTTTGATACGCTGACGCGCCACCATCCGGAGGGTACGAACCATTGATATCTTCCGTCCGTTCCCGTGATCTGAGGATTGGGTTCGATACCGAAGAGGTCGGAGTCGATAATGAACGGGACGCCTCCCGAGATCGAGGTGACCTCGCCGTTACCGTCTTTTGTCACCGTCGCTCCTTCAAGCTGCCACAGCGTGACCTCTGCGCCTTCGACTCTGTTGGAAGGGACCGCCTCGTAAACGTAACCGGAGGGGTCGTAGCGTCCCTGAGGTCCTGCCGGGGGCTTGACGTACATGTGCGAACGGGGACCGTAACCGAAATATTTGTTGTAGTCGTAAAGACTCGTCGGAAAACGTCTCCAGTCGATCCCCTCGTTGCAGAGTCCGCCGATACCGCGTTCCTCGCGCTCCGCGCGTTTTGCGGCGATATAGATATCATGGGCAAGATTCTCCGACTGCCTCCAGAAGAGGTCCGCTTCATACATTTTCGAGTATGCGTAATCGGAGAGCGTCTCTACGGAACCCTTGTACATTGCGTCGGTCAGTTTTTCCGCCGCCTGCTTTGCGCTGCCTCCGACGTACGACCCTGCGTTGAACGCGTTCTCGACGATCTTGCCGAGCTCGCCCATTCCGACCTTGTAATATACGGCGTCTGCTTCCGCGATCACGCGGTAGGGGTTGTTCGCGTCGTCGGTACCTGATCTGTAGAACTTGTAAAGCCGTTTGAGACAGGGATTGTCGTCAAGGAAGTCCTTGATCTTCCGGATCTCGTACTTGTCGATCTCTTTTCCGTGACACCAGTCGTAACTGTCGGTGACGATCTTCGTGAACGGATCGTCCTTGATCTTTTCGAATTTTTCCTGGCACTTTTCAAGGCGCTTGATCCCGTCGATGATATCCTGCGTGCTCGGTGCGAGAAGCTTTTCCGCGCTTCCTACCGAGAGGGCGGAGATCCTGCCGCCCGACGCCGCGGCATCCGCGTCGGCCGTTTCCACGGCGTCGGCGATCGCATAAGCGAGTTGTTCGTAGAACGTCATCCAGATCGACTGGATCGCCGATGTGCGCGCGAATCCGAGCAGAGTTTCGTCGGTGATACCCTCAAAACTGAGATCTTCAAATCCGAGCCCTCCGATCGAGAGAACGGAGACCTGCTTCGTCCTCGCCGATTCGTTCCACGTTGTGACCATACGGAAATCCGGAGTATATATCGTTTCTTCGTACAGGTGTTTCGAATTGTCGTCGTGATCGACGTAACGGAAGACGGTGTCCGTCGCCCAGACCGTGATCGCGCTCTCGCCCTCGCCGAACGTCATGTATCCCTCGTCATAGAAGAGAAGGTTCGGCGTGTTCGGATCGAGTTCAAGTTCTCTGAATCTCTCAAGCTCGGCGTCGTCCCAGGTATCGTTCCACAGGGAGAATCCGACGGGAAGCTGACCCTCTTCGGGCGTCCCGAGCAGGAACGTAAGGATATCGCCGTTAAGCGGATCTCCTTCGATCCCGTCGACGCTCTCGCTTCCGGAGAGCAGGGCAAGGAATTTCGCGACGTCGCTCTGCGAGATCGCGCCGTCCGAATCGTTCACGTAACCGTATTCGACCGGGCAGTCAAATTCGACCCACGCGCCGTCCGGAGCCGCGCCGTAGAAGAAAGTCGGTTCCGAAGCCCAGCTTCCGTCGGGCTGCTTGACGCATTCGAGGCATTCGGTCGTCCCGTTGCGCGGGACGTAGACACGAGCTCCCTCGACTTTTTCGGGATGGCCGGCGAAGGTAACGGTCCAGAAGACTTTGCCTGCTTCCGTATTTTTATTTGCGCCGCGGTACCACGAATTGTAAAGATTCGGCGCGGCGCCGTCGTTGAGAATGATTATCGACTGTCCTTTGCCCGCCTCGAAGTCGCCGAGATGCGATTCCCAGTTTAGAGTAAACGTCTGCATCTGCGCGCCCTCGGGGTTGTAAAGGGTGACCTGTTCTTCGGAGTTATAAGCTCTCGCGCCTCCGGCACAAGCTCCCGATACGGCGAATCTGAGATTCTGTAAAGGACGGAGCTCGCTCTCGTCGAGGTTCACGGCGATATGATAGTAACCGCGCTGAGTGTCCGTCACGCCTGAGCCGATCGGCGCGCCGTTGAGATAAAGCGTCACGGTGTAGGGGTCCCCGCTGAGAGACGCGGGACCTCTGCCGTATACGTAGAACGTCCCGTCGGATATCGTGCCGGGTGCGGTCAGCGTGAGCGCGTCCGTCGATTCGGCAAACTGACCGACGTAGTCACTGTGATACGAGCCGAGCGCGTCGTGATAGCGCAGATATGCCGTCGCCTCAAGCTTTTCGGAGTCCGATTGATAGCAGGTCGTGGATAGAACGAGCGGGAAACCGCCCATTTCTTCGACTTGCGCCTTCGTGAGCTTCAGCGTTATGGTTCCGTCGCCCTGGATTATACCGTTCTGTTCTCCCCAGCGGTTAATCTCGACCGGGATCCCGTTGACCGAGAGCGAACGGGTCGAAATAAAGCCTATTCCGGTGCTGTTCTGCTTCTGATTGGTTGTTACGTAGATCTCAACGTCATCGTGACGCCCGTTACCCCAGGTAAATCCCGTTTTCGGCGTGACCGTGACGTCGAGGCGGAACTGCTCGCCGCTCTCCTTCGACATCCGGACTCCGGACAGACCGAGATTTACCATCTGGGCGCCGCGGAAGCTCTCCGGAAGCGTAAGCTCGCCGACGTGAGTGGGATTGAACGGATCCGTTACCGCGGAAATTACCGCGGAATACGGAAGAGCGATCAGCTCCGCCGCCGTGTCGTATGCTTCGGGATCGAGCCCGTCGAGATAAGCGGTGGGAGCGACGCCTAAATAGTAAGCTCCAGCCGTCAGGCGCGGAGTGCGAAGCCATATTTTCGTACTCATGCTCGAACCATCCGCGTCGCGCTTCTGCCAGACGAGATTTCCGTCAGCGCCGAATAAGAGCAGGGTGATGTCCGGGAGCTCAAGTCCGCGGGGAACGTCGACGCTTAAGTACGGTCGCTGTACCATCGGGACGGCGACGCTGCCGGCGCGTCTTCCCGCGTCGTTGGTAACGGTGAATTCCGCCGCGCCCAGAGATTCCGGATACTCCTCGTCTCCGGACCAGGCGGTAAGCGTCAGTTTTTCACCGAAGGCGACCGCGGACGGATCGGACAAAACGAGGAATTCGTTTCTGCGGATGAACGAGAGCTCGGTCCCGTCCGCTTTCGAAAGACGCATATTGTAGACGTAATTGGTGTTAGGCCACGTTCCCGTTGAGTTGGTATACGTCGAGTTCCAGCGGATAAGACCGTCTGCAAGCGGAACGGTCGGGTTGAGTTCGAGAGTTCCTCTCGCTATGTCTTCAGCCGTTACGACGTAGCTGTAACTGCCCCATCCGGTATCGCCGGTGAAGACGATTTTCGTTCCTTCCGTGAGGTAGTCCAGAGTCAGCGTTTCGCCCGCACGCCAGTTGGGGGTGTAATAATGGTTATCGGAATAACCCGGCTCGCCGTACCTCGTCACGCTGACGGAGTAATATCCGCCGGCGGGCGCGCTCCCGTCGAGCTGTTCGCAGAGAGCGGACAAAGAGGCTGTCAGCGTCGGCTTCTTCGGCAGCGTGAGAGTCACCTTACGGTATCCCGCAGTCGAGCCGCCGCGGTCTATGCGGGTCAACTCGGACGGGAGATTCGTTTCCGTCGTACTGTATTTGGGCACGGCGCGCACGTATACCGCCTCGTCGTCGAGCAGAGTGCGCGAGTAGCCGGTCTGCAGCAGCTCCGTTCCCTCGGGGTCGGCGTACCATTCGTACGTTGCGTAACAGAAGCCTACTCCTTCGGCTTCCGACTCGAGGTTGATATTCGTCGCGTAGTGCGGGACGATGGGAAGCGTTACGCTCTCTTTCATACCGTCCCGGAGCGTCACCGTAGTTTCCCCGTAATTCTGATATCCGAAGCCGTAAAGCGTTCCGGATAGCATGAAACGGTAAGTACCCGAGGGCAGAGAATCGATATTGAATGTTTTGCCCGAGTAACCGACGGCGTATCCGTTGACACATTCGCCCGATTCGTCGTAAATGGAAAGATACAGATATTGTCCGGACGACCCGGTCACGTTCAGTTCAAGAGCGGGCGCGACGCTCTTCCCGACGGGATGGGTCGCGACTTTCTCTCCGTTTATGAAAAACTCGACGCGCTCAACGCTTTTTGCGTCCGCGGGAAGCTGACCGTAGCCGCTCGCTCCGGTCCATCCGTACGTTTCGAGCGTCTGATCGATCTTTTTCGTCGCGCTGCCCGTCGTTTTGTAATAAACGGCCGCGGACGCGGTCTCTCCGGAGAAGGCGACCCTGTTCAGAGTCATACTGAGCGAATACGAACTGCCGAACTTGATCTGTTCGCCGACGCTGTCGTACCAGAAATATCCGTCGCCGACGATTTTGAGATCGGGCGCCGCTATCGAAACGGTGTAATTCTGATCGGCGTATCCGGCTCCGCTCTCGCTTGCGCGGGCGGTAAAGCTGAAAGTGCCTTCTTTCTCAGGCGTGCCGGTGATACCGCCGTCAGGGGCGAGCGTCAGACCGTCGGGAAGCTTGCCTGACGTTACGGTCCAGGTGACCGCGCCGCCTTGACAGGGCGTCGCCTCGAGACGTGCCGAATACGGTACTTCGACTTTGCCATTCGGCAGGGAAGAAGTAGTGATGACCGGAGGGTCGGTCGAAACCTCTTTCACCTCCACGACGGTGTTGTCGATGAAGACGCGGCCGTCGGAGGTAAAGACCTTGACGCGGTAGGACCCCTGCTGCATATATTTTATTTCACAGTCTTCAAGATAAAAACTGTGGCCCTCTTCGAAAACGCCGTAGTCAGTCATCTTTCCGACCTGGAAAGTATCGCCCGGAGCGTTGACCCCGAACCAGTTGTAACTGTCGCTGCCGAACATATCGTTGCTTTCGTGCAGAAGACGGACGCTGGATATTTCGGGAGTGTCTGCGGGAAGAAGGATCGACAGCCCGAAGGTCGCCTTTTCCTCGTCGGCGTTGTAGGGGATGACGGTCGCGGGATGATCGTCGATCACCCAAACCGCTTCCGCGACGCCCTGATTCGCCGTCAGACCCGTGGTGTCCGTGATCGTGTAGACGTCGGAATAGTATACGTTGCTGCTGTAGAACATCAAAAATCTGTAAGTGCCGGGCTGCGGGTAATACGGGCCGCCCGCGCCGTACTGCAGAGTATACCCCTTGTTCGCATAGAACTGGCTCTTATCCCAGTCGTATCCGACTTCTTTTCCGAGTATTGTCCCTGCCATCAGGCTCGAGGAGGATACCGACCAGAGCGACAGCAGCTCGCTCGAATACTCTTTGTCTTTGTATCCGGAGTTGCTGATATCCGAAGGAGGCAGTTCGTCTCCCTCGACGGGCCAGAGGCAGAAGCCGCTCATTCGCACGTCGTTCCCCGTCATGAAATAGAACTCCTGAGAGAGGTCTATCACGTGTTCGGTGATTTCCGTGCCGCTGCGCGCGTCGTCAGTCGCGCCCGTGAACTCGTAAACGGTGAAACCGGGCGCCGGAGTCACGTTCAGCACCGGGTTCACCGCAAGCGCGTTGAGCGGCAGGATCGGGATCAGGAGCAGAAGCGCGATCAGCGCCGCTGCCAACCGTTTGCCTGAGTTGTGTTTCATAGAGTCTTCCTCCCGTGAAAATATATAATTTTTCATGATAATACTATCATTTTATAGCGAAAATATCTACTGCGGTTTCCCGCAAAACGCCCGAAAGCGCGAAAAAACCCCCTTTTCTTTGCGAAAAGGGGGTCCGTACGGACTGCTTTTATTGCTCTTCGGAGAGGGCGTCGTGATAGATCTGTACGAGGCCGGAACGGGTCGAAGCGCCGGTCTTCCGGTAGATCGAGGTGACGTTCGCCTGAACGGTGCGGACTTTTACGGAAAGCCGTTCCGCCACGGCGGTCTGTTTGTCTTCCGTCAGAACGAGCTCGCGAAATACCCGGGTCTCGCCCTGAGTTAATCCGTATCTGGAGCCGATAGCCGCAAACGGGTCGCCCGAGGCCTCTTTACGCGGAGCGGGATCCTGCGAGGTGAAATTGAAATCCCCGTTCAGCGCCATCAGGACGATCGTCACGGCAAGCAGTGCGATATCGACTGAGACCACCGCGACGGCGGGGCGCGCCGAGATACGCGAGGCGCCGGCTATCACAACGCACGCGGAATCAAGGATACGCCCGAAGGACGCCCAGAACTCGGGGCGCTTCGTCCTCATGGCGATCTTCCAGAAAGCAAGATCGTAGTACGCGACCGACGCGGCGATCGAAACGTAGAAAAGGCACATATTGACGAGATAACCCACGCCGCTCCATCCGAGGACCGAGTTGAGCAGAGCGACGATAGCCGCGCACAGTGCGGTGACGGGGAGAAACCTGCCTCGTTTTACCGTTCCTATCAGACCGAAAAGCAGATACGCAGGGATCATCATCAGCCGGGGCCACGTATACACGTTGAAATCGGTATACCCCGACGAGATTTGAAGATGATGGATATATCCGTTGAAAAACGAAGGGAAGAGCAGAAGCGCCGCAGCAACGAGCGAGGTGAGGATCAGCGTTTTGTTCGGTATCTTTCCGCTTGACTGAGCGGGCTCGGATCCCTCATCTTCGGCATTTTTACGGAACAGCGAAAGAGCCAGGAACACGGATGCGCCGACCGTTATTACCGCAAGCGCAGGCGTCACCGTCCACTTGAGCTGAAGCAGATATTGGAGCAGGATCGGGAGAGAACAGCCGAAAGAAAGGCAGATCGCGACTTTCACGCCTTCATGGGCAGCCTGCGCCATTTTGAGATATACAAGTCCGCCGATGAATCCGAGATGAACGGATCCGATGGCGGTAAGGAACAGAGAATAAAACGAGTCTGACGGGACGAAGATCATCATAAGGGTACAGTACGCGAGAACGATCACCGAACAGAGCGAGACGACTCTCAGGCAGATCCCCGCGGATCTCTTTCCGACCAGGGCGAAAACGACGAATCCGAGTATCACGAAAACCTGTATCGCGTAATAGACCTTTTCCGTTACGGCGTCCGGCAGAAGGCCGAGCCCCGCTTTGTTTCCGAGACGCAAAAAAACGAGTTGAATAAACATAAAATCGGAAAAAAGAAGAGAATACGCGGTGATTTTTTTCGCCATATCGTCTTGCTCCTTTCCGTTATGTTCCGTCAGGGAAACGTACTCCCTCAAATCGAAAACCCCTGTTGCCCTGACAGGGGTTTCCGCCCTCCGAGTGACTGGTCTCGAACCAGCGGCCTCGTGGTCCCAAACGGCGGTCGAACATGGTGTTACATGTGGTTGAAGACCATTTGACCCTTTCCGCTCCGGAAAACTTGCTCTCCGGCGCTCTTTTCTCCGCTGTTTCCGCACCCTCCAACGGACGTTGTGGTCAAACATGTGGTCGTTCGCAAAATCTCCCATGAAACCGTGGCTTTTGTACGCCTCGGTTCTTTGGTATTGTACCTCTTTTCCTCTTGAAAGTCAACCCGACCGCTGCAGTCCCCGATCTCTTTCTTGCGCCGCATTAGACAAAGAAATAGGGAAGAGCTGGGATCAACGACTACCCTTGCTTACTTGGATTTTATTTCTTCTGTACGATAGATGAATTTGACTTGACCTCCCATATCATCGCTGATGCCGGAGAAATTTCGGTAATTCTTTGATACGTCTATCGTTGCCTTCAAGCGAGTAACAATACCTTTCATATCGTT
>JAFWPR010000058.1 GCA_017545225.1 Clostridia bacterium | reverse complement strand
GCGTGTAAGCAAACAGTCCGGGGGACTGTTTGCCCGCCGCGGCGACCAAGGGAGCGTCAATTTTCGCATATTTGCGAAAATTGACCCGCGCGACCGCGAACGATTCCCCCTGTGCCGAAGGCGCAGAATGTTGGGCATACGGTGCCTTATTTCTCACCTCATCCGGGTCCTTCGGACCCACCTTCCCCTCAAGGGGAAGGCTTTGGATCGGCGTACTCAAGGCGCAGTAACCCTCGTCGAAAGCAATGATATAAATCCGCATCGCGGATTTATGATATACGCCTGCGGCGTATTGAGAGGTGAGGAACGCTCTGCGTTCCTCACCCCTCGAACTCCACCGTTATCTCCGTTCCGACGTCCGGTTCGCTTTTCAGCGAGACGTGAGCGCCGAGAAGCTGCGCGGCGTGTTTGACGATCGACAGACCGAGTCCCGTGCCGGGTATTTCGTTCGACCTCGCGCTGTCAACGCGGTAGAAGCGCTCGAATATGCGCTCGCGGTATTCGTCCGGGATGCCGATACCCGTGTCCCTGACCGACAGAACGACCGTTTTTTCCTTTTTTTCAACGTTTACGGTAACGCTGCCGCCCTGACGGTTGTATTTCACCGCGTTGTCGCAGAGATTATAGACGATCTCGTCGACGTAATTCGGTATCCCCCGGACGATCGCGCGGTCGCCGGTCAGAGAGAGCGTGACTTCTTTCTTTTTTGCCTCGCTCTCAAGACTGTCAAGAACGTCTTCCGCGATGACGTAAAGGTCGACGTCCTCCTTCTCGGGCGAAACGGTTTGTTCATCCAGTTGGGACAATTCGATTATATCGTTTATCAGCGAGATGAGACGGACGGACTCGCGGTAGATGTCTCCCGCGAACTCGCGCGACTTGTCCGGCGGGACGAGGTCCTGCATCATAAGCTCCGCAAATCCCGAGATCGACGTCAAAGGCGTCTTCAGTTCGTGCGATACGTTAGCGGAAAACTCGCGGCGCAGCTGTTCTCTTTGGACGGATTCCGTGACGTCGACGACCAGTACGACGGCTCCCGCGGGCTTATCGTTTGACACGACCGGATTCGCGATGATATGATAGCATCTGTCTTTCTGATCCAAATACGTTTCCGCGCGCTCGCCTCCGAGCGTTTTTTTGATCGTTTCGGATACCGATCTGTCTTCGTTCTCCAGAAGAGAAGATCCGATATCACAGCCGTTCAGCACTCTTGAAGCGCCTGAATTCGCGCTCAGGACTATACCGCTTTTGTCGGTGAGGACGAATCCCTCGCTCATATTTTCGGTAAGAACGGAAAACTCCTTTTGCCTGCGCGTCAGCTCGTCGATCTGTTCTCCGATAGTGAGGTTCTGCTCTCTGATCCTGCCGACGAGCGGTTCGAGTTCCGGATAGACCTTGACCCGGTCGACGCCGTCGATCTCTATCTCGTTGATCGGTTCCGTAATCTGTTTCGCGGCGCGCAGGGAGAAGATCCCCGCCAGCACGAGGACGAGAACGGCGACCCATAAAACGGGGCTGACCCTGATCAGGACGCTCCATACCTCGGAGAGCGGTCTCGAGAGGCGCAGCACCGTGCCGTCGGAGCACCTGAGAGCGTAATACATCGTATCTTTTCCGTCGATCTCGGATTTTCTGACGCTGTGTCCCTCGCCGTTCTTCGCGGCGTCGGCGACCTCGGGGCATTCGCTCTGATTCGCGGCGTCAGAGCCGGACTCGCTGTCGTAAAGCACTTTTCCGTCCGCGTCGATCCACGTTACCCCGTCCCGCGATCCGAGCGAATCGAGATAACTCTCCCCGGAGAGCATGACGCCGCTTGCGGCGTATTCCGCCTCCTGCTTCAGCACGGAGGACGTTTCTTCTTTCGTATGAGAATACTGCAGTCCGACGAACAGTACCGCGGAGAGGAGCAGAACGAGCAGTCCCATTACGAACGTATAACGGAATATTTTACCTGTCATTTTTATCTCCGATCATTCTGTATCCGATCCCGCGCACCGTTTCGATATAAGCTCCCGCGTCCTTGAGTTTCGAGCGGAGCGTGCGGATATGTACGTCGAGCGTTCGGTTTTCGTGTTCGGCCTCAAGTCCCCATACTCTGTCCATAAGCTGCGAACGCGTAAGCACGATCCCCCTGTTCTCGCAAAACAGGCACAGCAGCGAGAATTCCTTGTAAGTCAGGTCGATTTCCTCGCCGCCGACCGTTATCTCGTGACGTTCCGGGCAGAGATACAGTGGGCCGACGCGGTATTCCCTGAATCCGTCTTTCTTTTCGAATCGTCTGAGGACCGCGCGTATCCGCGCGATGAGTTCCATCATTCCGAACGGTTTGGAGATATAATCGTCCGCGCCCGAGTCAAGGCCTTCGACGCGTTCGAACTCGGTGTTTTTCGCCGTCAGCATTATTACGGGAAGGTCCCGCGTTCTGGTATCCCGGCGGAGCTTTTTCAGGATCGAGATCCCGTCCTCGCCCGGAAGCATGATGTCAAGAAGAAGAAGGTCGGGGACCGCCGCCCCGATCCCGTCCCAGAACGCGCTCGGCTCGGCATAGCCGACAGCTTTGAAGCCCTGGCTCTCAAGAGCGTAAATTACGAGCTTTCTGATACTGTCGTCGTCTTCGAGTAAATATATCATGGTACTGTTCTCCGGATATTGTATTCCTAGGGTAACAGGAGTTACCCTATTTAATGATAACACGAAAAAAATAAAAGTAAAGAGATTTAACTTCAATTTAACATAAATGCGGTTTTTGATTTAACCTGAACAGGGGACAATACAGTTAAGAATTAAAAAAGAGGTCGAAAAATGAGTTTTCAGATTATCGTAAAGCTTCTCGGCGGGATCGCCCTGTTCCTGTTCGGAATGAAGCTGATGGGCGACGGACTGAAAAGCGTCGCAGGAAACCGTCTTGAACTGATCCTCTACCGTCTTTCGAATACAACGCCGAAGGGAGTTCTCCTCGGCACGGGCGTTACGGCGGTCATACAGTCGTCGTGCGCGACGTCCGTCATGGTCGTCGGTTTCGTCAACTCCGGGATGATGAAACTGCGTCAGGCGGTCAGCGTAATACTCGGAGCGATACTCGGCACGAGCATAACGGGCTGGATCATCTGCCTGAATTATATCGACGGCGGATCAGGCGCGGGAAGCATTTTCTCTTCCAAGGTCCTGACCGGGATCGTCGCTGCCGTCGGGATCATTCTGGCAATGTTCATAAAGAAACCGACCGTCAAAAAACTCGGCGGGATCATGATGGGTTTCGCCGTCCTTATGTACGGCATGAGCGCGATGAGCGACGCGATGTCGTCGCTCGGAGAATCGGAGGGCTTCCGTTCGGTCCTGACGACGCTTTCCAATCCGCTCCTCGGAATCCTCGTGGGTATCGTGTTCACCGCGGTGCTTCAGTCCGCGTCGGCGGCGGTCGGTATCATCCAGGCGCTTTCGTTCTCGGGAACGATGAGCGTCGGAAGCGCCGTTCCTCTTCTGTTCGGCGTTGCGGTCGGCGCGTCCGTTCCGGTGCTGCTCTCCGCTCTCGGCGCGACGGTCAACGGCAAGCGCGCCTCTCTTATCTATCCCATTACCACGGCGCTCAGCACGGCGGTATGCGCGGCGGTCTTCTATATCGGGGACGCGATTTTCGGATTCAGTTTCCTCGGAAGGATGGCCAACCCGTTCTCCATAGCCCTGATGAACACGATCATCAGATTTGCAATGGTGATCGTTCTTCTCCCGTTCACCGACGTGATCGAATCGCTGGTGACCTCTCTGGTGAAGAAAAAGAAGAGCGAGGACGACGACGCGCCCTTGCTTGAGGAGATGTTCGTCTCGCACCCGGCGCTCGCGGTCGACCAAAGCAGAAACGCGATGGCGGAAATGGCTGAGAGATCGAAAAACGCTCTGCTCTTTGCAACGGGACTTCTTGACGAATACTCTCAGGATACGTTCGATCAGGTCGCAAAACTTGAGGCGAGCGTCGATAAATACGAGGACGGTCTCGGAACTTATCTCGTGAAGCTCACCGGGCGTGAACTTACGGAGCGCCAGAACAAGGACGTTTCCCTGTTCCTGCACACGTTGTCCGATTTCGAGCGCATCTCGGACCACGCGCTCAATATTGCAGAGAGCGCGAAAGAGATGAAGGACAAAAAGATCTCCTTCTCCCCCGACGCGCGCGAGGAGATTAAAGTGGTAAGAGGCGCCGTCGGAGAGATCGTCGACGTCACGGCAAGCGCGTTCCTTAACGGCGACGTCGAAGCGGCGAAGAAGGTAGAACCGCTTGAGGAGCTGATCGACGAACTGTGCGACGAGTCTAAACTGCATCATATCGAACGGCTTCAGGCGGGTGAATGCACTATCGTTCTCGGTTTCGTCCTCAACGATCTTCTTACGGACTTCGAGCGTATTTCCGACCACTGCTCGAACATTGCCGCGGCTATGATCGAGCTTGAAGCGGACGAGTTCGACACGCACAGATATCTCGGCGCGGTAAAGCAGAAGAAATCGGAAGAATTCGAACGGTATTATCAGGCGTACAGGGAAAAATACAATCTCGACTGACCCGGGCATGGTGACCGGGGCGCGAATACCGGTCGGGCGCGTCAGTCCCGAAAATCCAAACTTAAAACCTCTTCGGGGAGACCGAAGAGGTTTTTATACTGTACCGGGAGCCGATTTACTTGAAAAACGCGCGTTCGTATGTTAAAATTTACTTACCGAAATACAGAAACGGAGAACGTACATGAAAATATCGAACGACATTATCTACGTAGGCGTTAACGACAGGAAGATCGACCTTTTCGAAGGTCAGTACGACGTTCCGAACGGGATGGCGTACAACTCCTATCTCATTCTCGATCACAAGATCGCCGTGATGGATACGGTCGACCGTAACTTTACCCACGAATGGCTGTCGAATCTCGACGCCGCGCTCGGAGGGCGCTCCCCCGACTATCTCGTCGTTCAGCACATGGAGCCCGACCACTCCGCGAATATCGTAAACTTCATGAAAAACTATCCCGGCGCAACGGTCGTCTCCTCGGAAAAAGCGTTCCGTATGATGAGCAACTTCTTCGGGACGGATTTCGAGGACAGACGGATAGTCGTCGGAGAGGGTTCGACGCTCCCGCTTGGCCGCCACACCCTCACGTTCTATACCGCTCCGATGGTCCACTGGCCCGAGGTCATCGTCACTTACGACGACGCGGACCGCGTCCTCTTTTCCGCCGACGGCTTCGGCAAGTTCGGCGCGCTCGACGCGGACGAGGACTGGGCGTGCGAGGCGAGACGTTACTATTTCGGTATCGTCGGCAAGTACGGCGCGCAGGTTCAGACGCTGTTGAATAAAGCGGCCGCGCTCGATATCGCGACGATCTGCCCGCTTCACGGACCGATCCTCACCGAAAACCTCGGATACTATATCGACCTTTACAAAACGTGGTCGTCCTACGGCGTCGAGACGGACGGCGTCGTTATCGCCTACACCTCCGTTTACGGCAACACGAAGAAAGCCGTCGATATGCTCGCCGAAGAGCTCCGCGTAAGGGGCTGCCCCAAAGTCGCCGTCAACGACCTCGCGAGATGCGATATGGCGGAGGCGGTCGAAGACGCGTTCAGGTACGGCAAGATCGTCCTCGCGACGACGACGTACAACGCGGGCATCTTCCCGTTCATGAGAGAGTTCATCGAACACCTCACCGAGAGGGGCTTCAAAAACAAGACGGTCGGCCTCATCGAGAACGGCTCATGGGCGCCTCTCGCCGTCAAGACGATGAAGGGGATGCTCGAGGGCAGTAAAAACCTCACGTTCTGCGAGAACGCCGTCCATATCACCTCGGCGGTGAACGACAAGAACAAGGAAGAGATAAAGGCGCTCGCCGACGAGCTCTGCCGCGACTGGATCGCACAGCGCGGAGAGACGGTCGACAAGCACGATATGAAAGCGCTCTTCAAGATCGGTTACGGTCTGTACGTCGTCACCTCGAACGACGGAAAGCGCGACAACGGTTTCATCTGCAACACCGTGACGCAGGTCACGAGCACGCCCAACCGCGTCGCCGTTACGATCAACAAAGACAATTATTCATACCACGTCATCAAAGAGACGGGGATCATGAACGTCAACTGCCTGTCGGTCGAGGCGCCGTTCTCCGTGTTCGAGTGCTTCGGCTTCCGCAGCGGGCGGAACACAGACAAATTCGAGGGCTGGGAGAAGCTCCGCTCCGACAACGGCCTATGCTTCCTGCCGAAATACATCAACGCGTTTATGTCGCTCAAGGTCGAGGACGAGGTCGATCTCGGCACGCACGGGATGTTCGTCTGCAGCGTCGAAGAGGCGCGCGTTATCTCCGACCGCGACACGATGACGTATACGTACTATCAGGAGAACGTCAAGCCGAAGCCCGCGACCGAGGGAAAGAAGGGCTGGGTCTGCAAGATCTGCGGATACGTACACGAGGGCGACCTGCCGGACGATTTCGTCTGCCCGCTCTGCAAGCACGGGGCTGCGGATTTTGAACCTATAGGCGGCTGACATGAGAATAGAAGATTTCGACCGCAATCTGAAAGTCGACTCGTCGATCGACGAGCCCGATATCGTCTGGCTGTCGGTGAGAGACGAGCCGTTCTCCATCCACGGGATATGGTACGAGGAGGAGTCCGGCTGCTTCGTCCGTATGCCGAAAGGGGCGGAGAAGATATCGCAGGGCGTCGGCTGGATGAGAAGATGTCCCACCGGAGGCAGGGTCCGATTCCGCACCGACTCGAAGTTCATCGGGATCCGTGCGGTGATGGATCTCGAGGGATTCCCGATGCCTCACATGGCTGACGCGGGACAGGCGGGATTCGACCTTTACGTGAAGCGCGACGGCGACGAAAGAAGCACGCTTATCGGCGCGTTTGAACCCGACCGCAAAGAGGGGAACGTCACGGCGCATTTCCGTTCCGATTTCGGTGCCGAGGCGGAATACACGATCCATTTCCCGCTTTACTCTGAGGTGAAGGACGTTTTCATCGCCCTGAAAAAGGATTCGTCCCTGTCGGCTCCCGCTCCTTACAGGATACCGAAACCGGTCGTTTACTACGGTTCGTCGATCACGCAGGGCGGATGCGCTCCTCTTCCCGGGAACTCCTACGAGTCGATCATCGCCTCGCGCCACGGCGTGGATTTCATAAATCTCGGCTTCTCCGGCGGATGTCTCGGAGAGGTCGCGATGGCTGAGTATATTAGGGAGCTCGATATGAGCGCGCTCGTCGTCGACTACGACCACAACGCTCCCGACGCGGAGCATCTGAAAAAGACGCACGGACGGTTTTTCGATCTTATCAGAGAAAAGAAACCTGACCTTCCCGTGATCTTTATGACAGCGCCGAACATACTTCCGTGGTATACGTGGTATCAGGCAAGGCGCGACGAGATAAAGGCGACGTACGACCGAGCGGTCGCCGCGGGCGACAAAAACGTTTACTATATCGAGGGCGCCGAGCTCTTCGGAGACGTCGACGCCGACCTCTGCACCGTCGACTCGTGCCACCCGAACGCGCTCGGCTTCTACCGCATGGCGGCTCGCGTCTGGGAGGAGCTTTCGAAGATATTGCCGTGACGAAAAAGGTCCGCCGTCATATAATGACAACGGCGGAACGATCACAGGAGATATCTTCATCATGATAAAAGTAGTCGTAATTAAAAGCCCGAAGTTTTTAAAACCGGTGCTGAAAAAAGTATTCAAAGTATAAGACAGACCCGTCGGCGTACGCCGACGGGTCTTTACTTGTATTTTTGTATTATCGGATCATACCGTAACTATATGAACAGGCCGCGCTTTTTGTACGGTCCCGCCGTGACGGATACGAAAACGTATCCGGTTTCCGAGATCGTTTTTTTCAGCGCTTCCCCGTCGACCGCGCCGTCGTACAGAAACGTCGCTTCGCCGCGGGTTCGCGACGCTTTGACCTTTTTTGCGGTCGGATAGACTTTCCGTATCGTGTCGCAGATATGCGCCTCGCACATACCGCACGCCATTCCGTCTATTTTCACCGTTATCTTATTCATGGTTATCCTCCGAGCGCTACGTCGAGCGCCATCATAAGCGTAAATCCGAGAGAGAACGTCAGAACTCCGACGTTGGAATGCTCTCCCGCAGCCGTTTCTGGGATGAGTTCCTCAACGACGACGTAGATCATCGCTCCCGCCGCGAAAGAGAGCAGGTAAGGCATGACGGGGACGAGCGCTCCGGCGAAAAGAACCGTCAGGAGGGCGCCGACAGGCTCGACCGCGCCCGAAAGCGCGCCGTCAAGGAACGCTCTTCCTTTCGTTTTACCCTCAGCGTGAAGCGGCATGGAGATGATCGCTCCCTCCGGAAAGTTCTGTATTGCGATACCTGCGGACAGCGCCAGCGCGCCGCCCGCCGTGATCTCCGCGGAGCCCGAAAGAAGTCCCGCGAACACGACGCCGACCGCCATTCCCTCGGGTATGTTGTGCAGAGTGACGGCGAGCACCATCATCGTCGTTTTTGCGGCGCGGCTTCTCGGTCCCTCGGCTTTGTCCGCGTACATGTGCAGATGAGGGATGACGCGGTCGAGCAGGAGAAGAAAAAGTACGCCCAACCAGAAGCCGACCGCGGCGGGAACGAACGACCACCTTCCCATATCCGCGCTCTGTTCGATCGCGGGTATTATGAGACTCCATACCGACGCCGCGACCATTACGCCGCCGGCGAATCCGGTCAGCGCGCGCTGCAAGGTGCGTCCCGGCTCTTTTTTCATAAAGAACACGCTCGCAGAGCCGAGCGCCGTGCCCGCGAAGGGAATCGCGATCCCTATAAACGTTTTGATCCACATACGCATCCCCCGTTCGTAAACGGACCCGGGGACAATTTCTTGCTCCCGGGTCCCACTGAGTTATTTCTTGGTTTTACCGTAGGAGCACGCCATCCCGCACGTCGCGCAGTTGCCCGTACACCCGCCGGCCTTGTTCTTTTTTTCTTTCACGAGGGCGAACACGGCGAACCCGATCACGGCTGCTACCGCAAGAATTGCGATCAGCGTTACCGCGTTGTCTGCGATCCATGCGAACATAACGTTACGCTCCTTTCTTTTTTCTTAAACTTTTACCTTCTGCGTGAGTTTCGTCGCTTCTTTGTATTTTTTGAAGAACAGCATATAGATCATCAGGCCGAGCAGCGCGAACGCCGCGACGAGGCTGATAATATTTACGACGAGACCTGCGCCGGAGGCAAGATTGCCCGTGAACAGATTGCCGAACTGATTGATCATGAGGGCGACGGCGTACGCGAATCCGCATTCATACAGAATAGCGAACCACGTCCATCTTCTGTTGTTCATCTCACGCCTGATGGCGCCGATCGCTGCGAAGCACGGAGCGCAGAGCAGGTTGAACACGAGGAAGGAGAACCCTGCGATCTGCGGTACGTCGAAGGACGCTCTGATGCCCGCCCAGTCGCCGTAGAGGATGCCCATAGTACCGACGATGTTCTCCTTTGCGACGAGGCCGGTGACGGATGCGACAGCCGCTTTCCAGTTGCCCCATCCGAGAGGAGCGAATATCCATCCGATCCCTTTTCCGATATAAGCGAGGATCGAGAACTCCATTTCCTCCTCTGCGAGCATCCGGAACGATCCGTCGACCCAGCCGAAGAAGGACGTGAACCAGACCACGACGGTGGACAGCAGGATGATCGTTCCGGCTTTTTTAATGAACGACCAGCCGCGCTCCCACGTCGAGCGAAGAACGTTTTTCACCGTGGGCAGGTGATACGCGGGGAGCTCCATGACGAACGGAGCGGGATCTCCCGCGAATCTCTTCGTCTTTTTGAGCATTACGCCCGATACGATGATCGCCGCCATACCGATAAAGTACGCGGAAACGGCGACCCACGGGGATTTGCCGAACAGCGCGCCGGCGACCATTGCGATGAACGGAAGCTTCGCGCCGCAGGGGATAAACGTCGTCGTCATTATCGTCATCCGTCGGTCGCGCTCGTTTTCCATCGTTCGCGACGCCATGATACCCGGGATGCCGCATCCGGTGCCGACGAGCATCGGGATGAAGGACTTGCCCGACAGACCGAATCTTCTGAAGATACGGTCGAGGACGAATGCGATACGCGCCATGTAGCCGCAGCCCTCGAGGATAGCGAGGAGCAGGAACAGGACGAGCATCTGAGGAACGAATCCGAGCACCGCTCCGACTCCGGCGACGATACCGTCCTGGATCAGTCCGTACAGCCAGTCGGGAACTCTCGGATTGCCGTCGCCGTCAAGGAGCGCTTTGTCGATCAGCGCCGGGATACCGGGGACCCACACCCCGTCGTCTGCGGGATCGGGTTCTTCAAAACCGTTTTCCTCAAAGTATGCGGCGGCCTCCTTGAACGTCATTCCGTTCGTCTCTTCTTCATCCGCTCCGTCGGGAACCTCGTCGTAATAGACGGTGACGGTCGACACCTCGAGCGTTTCGTCGTCCGTGACCTCTGCCTCGGCAGACTTCTCGTCGGTCGTGAAATTCTTGATTTCACCGACGAGCGCGTCCGCGTCGAATTCTTCGTCTTCGACGTCAAATTCGAATCCGTAAGCGGCGAGAGCGTTCGACGCGGCGCCGTAGTTTTCCGCTTTTTCTTCGTAAGCCGCCGTGCCGATCCCGAACAGGTGATAACCGTCTCCGAACAGACCGTCGTTAGCCCAGTCTGTCGCCGCGGTTCCGACCGTTACCATGGATATGTAGTAAACGAGGAACATGACGGCGGCGAAGATCGGAAGACCGAGCCATCTGTTAGTGACGATCTTGTCGATCTTGTCGCTCTTGGTCAGCTTTTTGATCTGTTTTTTCTTGTAGCACGCCTTGATGACGGTCGCGATATATACGTATCTCTCGTTCGTGATGATGCTTTCCGCGTCGTCGTCGAGTTCCTTTTCCGCCGCCTTGACGTCCTCCTCGATGTGCGCGAGCGTATCGGCGGGAATGTTTAGTTTCTCCAACACTTTTTCGTCGCGTTCGAAGATCTTGACGGCGTACCATCTCTGCTGTTCCTCTGGCAGATCGTGGACGACCGCTTCCTCGATGTGGGCGAGAGCGTGCTCGACGGGACCGGAAAAACTGTGCTGGGGGATCGTCTTTCCGTTCTTCGCGGCGAGTATCGCCGCTTCCGCCGCCTCGATGACGCCCGTCCCTTTCAGGGCGGAGATCTCGACGACAGGACATCCGATCTGACGCGAGAGTTCGGAGGTATTGATCTTGTCGCCTTCCTTTTTGACGATATCGATCATGTTGATCGCGACGACGACCGGTATGCCGAGCTCGGTCAGCTGTGTAGTGAGGTAAAGGTTCCTCTCAAGGTTCGTACCGTCGACGATATTGAGTATCGCGTCGGGACGTTCGCCGATCAGATAATTCCTTGCAACGACCTCCTCAAGAGTGTAGGGAGAAAGCGAATAGATGCCGGGAAGGTCGGTGACGGTCACGCCGTCGTGCTTTTTGAGTTTGCCTTCTTTTTTTTCGACCGTGACGCCGGGCCAGTTACCTACGAACTGGTTGGAACCGGTCAACGCGTTGAACAGCGTCGTCTTACCGCTGTTCGGGTTGCCCGCGAGGGCTATGCGGATATCCATAACGAATAATTCCTTTCCGATTTGATTTCAGACGATTAGCGCATGCTAACCGATGACCGTAAAAAACTGCGGTTTACTCGACTTCGATCATTTCCGCGTCCGCTTTGCGGATAGAAAGCTCGTAGTTCCGCACGGTGATCTCGATCGGATCCCCGAGAGGCGCTACCTTGCGGACGAAGACGGGAGTGCGCTTGGTGATCCCCATATCCATGATCCGCCTTTTTACCGCGCCCTCGCCGTGGAGCTTCACGACGGTCGCGGTCTCTCCGATCCTGACGTCTCTGAGTGTTTTCATCGGATTTTCCCTCCTCATATATTGTTATTGAACTTCATACCATTATTTTTCTCGCCAGCCCGTCGCTGAGCGCGATCCTGGACTCCTTGACCTTTACGATCAGGTTCTCGCCGAGCGAATTCACGACCGTTACCTCGCCTCCGACGTTGAAACCCAGATTTTCAAGGTGCTGTTTCACTTCCGGGGAACCGCCTATTTTCCTGATAAGCTGCGGCGTTCCTTTTTCTGCCAAACAAAGCGGTATCATTTTTTCCTCCCGACGCGCGGAGATTAGCGGTTGCTAACCTAACGTCTTTCAATATGGTTAGCGCAAACTAACCGCAAACCGTAAAAAACGGTTAGCATTCTCTAACCGCTAATAATTATAATTAGCGTCCGCTAACTTGTCAAGGGGTTTTCACACTGATTGCGAAATTTTATCGAATTCGTATTGAAAAGAGGTCGTTTGTGGGGTATAATTAGTAAGCAATTGCTAACGGAACGGAGGCGGATCGGTATGACCATACGCGAATCCGGCGAAATGTACCTCGAGACGGTATACATACTGTCACAAAAATCATCGGCCGTGCGCGGGATCGACGTCGGCGAATACATGGGTTTTTCAAAACCGTCCGTGAGCCGTGCGATCGGACTTCTCAAAAAAGAAGGACTCGTCGCGACGGATGAAAACGGATATATCAAACTCACGGAAGCGGGCGAGGAAAGGGCGAAGGTCATTTACGAAAGACACACGCTTCTGAGTCAGCTGCTCATGAATCTCGGCGTTGACGAAGAAACGGCGACCGAAGACGCATGCCGCATAGAGCATTATATAAGCGAAAAAACGTTCGACGCGATAAAAGCGCACGTAAGGAAATACGGAAAGAAATAGAAGAGATCCCCGGGGGATCTCTGTTTCCAAAATTGTCAATTAAAAAGGCCTCGTCCAGAGGCCTTTTTCAATTCAGTCTTTCAAGCAGCCGGAAACTGAGTGCGGCGTATTCGGGATCGGGCGACGAGTTTTTCAGGGTCAGCGAGCCCTTTCCGCACCGTTTTGCGATCCCGGCCTCGACGAGGCGCCCTTTCGTCTCGCGGGCGGTGCCTTCCGCGCCGTCGAAGATCGCGACGCCCGGTGCGACCTCTTCAATGACGCCTCTCAGGTGCGCGTAATGGGTACATCCGAGGACGATCGAATCGGCTCCGTCAAGATGAGGCGAGAGAATATCCGCGACGAGCCGCTTCACTTTATCGCCCCCGACCTCCCCGCGCTCGACCGATTCGACGAGTCCGTGGCAGGGAATGAGAACGAAATCCGCCTCTCCCGCGAGCCGTTCGGCCAGCGCGTGAAGCTTGTCCTCACGGATGGTAAGAGGCGTAGCCATAACGAGCACCCGCGGATGCTCCTTCGCTTCCGCGGCGGGCTTCAGCGCGGGTTCCATCCCGATTATCGGGACGTCCTTATATTTTTCTCTCAAATACGATGCCGCCGCGCTCGTCGCGGTATTGCAGGCGAGGACGATCGCTTTGGCGCCGTCCTTTATCATCGCGTTTGCGATCCCGTCGACGGTTTCTCTCACTTCTTCGACGGTTTTCTCGCCGTAAGGCGCGTTTCCCGCGTCGCCGAAATAGACGAAGTTCTCCCGCGGCAGTACGGCGCGGAGCGCCGGGACGACGGAAAGACCGCCGACGCCCGAGTCGATCACCGCCACGAAGCTTTTTTTCTTTTTATTCGTCACTGCCCTCACCGCCGTCTTGCGAACTGTTGCCGCTCTGCGAGCGGACCAGAGTCTTTTTCACCGCGTCAAGGATGACCGAAGCGGCGATCGCCGCGATAAAGATGAGCCATGTGAACGCCCATTTGCCGGTGAGAAAACTGACCAAGAAGTAGATCCCGATCACTGTCAGCCAGACGACCCCGTTCAGATTATCCCATTCATCGAGGATCGTACGTCCTCTGTTCAGGGCGAACACCATATTGATGACGACCGAGCCCGCCGCTGCGGACAGAAACATGATCCACGTTATATTCCAGTGACCGAAAATGAAACTTATCGCAAAATATGCGGCGACGGTCACGAGCCAGAGAACGGCGTGCGCCGTTGACTCAAGTGCGGAGACAGCTTCCTTCTCGGGATCCTTTTCTTCTTCTTTCCTGTCAGAGGATCCGCCCGCGTCTGTCTCTCCGCCGGTCCCTTTGAGAAGGACGGCGGACCGGTTGAGTTCCGGCATTACTTTCTCCACGGCTCCGCGGTACGCCTCGAGATCTGTTCTGCCCGAAGCGACGATGCGGTCGTATTCTTCCTCTGCTGCGCCGGTGAGCCGATCTACGATCCCGACGAACTCTCCGGAGTCCTTCGACGCTCCGCGCCTTACGAGGTTCCGCTCTATATGATCTCTCAGTTTGTCTTTCATCCTACGACTCCTTTCAGAAAACGACGCTTTCGGCAGAGAGACACCGACCGCTTCCCGTATCAACCGTGAAGAGCGCTCCGTGCGCCGCTTCGCATCCTTCCGATCCCTCGAATTTCGCGGGCAGATGCTTCACGAGCCGGTCGATAACGCGCTCGGTCTTTACTCCGAGGACTCCGGAGTGCGATCCCGTCATTCCGAGATCCGTGATATATCCGGTCCCACAGGGCAAGACCTGACAGTCTGCCGTGGGCACGTGCGTGTGAGTACCGACGACGACGGCGACTTTGCCGTCGAACAGGCGCGCCATCGCGCATTTTTCGCTCGTCGCCTCCGCGTGGAAATCGACGGCGGCGATATCGTATTCTCCGCGTTCGCGCTCGAGTATCCGCGAGAGAGTTTCGTACGGGGAATTCGCGGGATCCATATACGTCTGCCCGATCAGGTTCACCACGAGAACGCGCACGCCGTCCGCAGTCACGCGGGCGACGCCGGTTCCGGGGAAGTCCCCCGGCAGGTTCGCGGGACGCAAAACGCGGTCGCTGTCGTCGAGATACGAAAGGATCTCCGCGCGCCGCGCGGTGTGGTTGCCGCCCGTTATAACGTCCGCTCCCGCGAACAGGAGCGCGTCCGCTGACGCGGCGGTCATCCCGTTGCCGTCGGCGGAGTTCTCTCCGTTTACGACGGCGATATGCGCGCCGAGTTTTTTCTTCGTCTCGGAGAGCAGACGCCCCCGCGAAAGATATTCGACGCCGGGCGTTCCCACGACGTCGCCTACGAACAGTATCTTCAATAACATATTAAACTCTCCAGAGAAAAGAGGGGAGGGATCGAAAGACGACGCCCCTCCCCGGATATCCGAATCATTTTCAGCCTATTACTCCCCTGCGGCGGCGGTTGTAATCCGAGCGGGGATTGACGATCTCTCTCCAGTCGAGGTCGCCTCTGTCGAGCGCGCAGATCAGCACCTCGGCCGTGGCGATATTCGTCGCGACGGGGACGTTGTGAACGTCGCAAAGGCGGAGCAGATTGTATTCCGTCTCGCTCCAACCGTTCTCGTCGGGCGTCGTGTTCCTGAAATACAGGAGAACGTCGATCTCGTTGTACGAGATGCGGGAGGCGATCTGCTGTTCTCCTCCGTGCTCGCCCGCGAGCAGTTTTTCTATCTCGAGACCGGTCGCTTCGGAAACGTATTTTCCGGTCGTGCTTGTCGCGCATATATGATGTTTGGAGAGGATACCGCAGTATGCGATACAGAACTGAGTCATAAGTTCCTTTTTCGTGTCGTCAGCAATGAGGGCAATATCCATTTTGCGTGTTTCCTTTCCGTATGTAATATCAGAATCTGATCTTTCTTCTCAGGTTGCCGACCTTCTTGAAAAGAGGGACGGTTTCTCCCTTGATCCTTTTCGCCGTGTTTTCAGCCGCCGCGGCGACGGGGCCGAACGTGGGCAGAATGCCCGAGTCGCCGATCAGGGGGATCGAGTCGTCGTGAGGAATGACGCCGACGCATCGGATCGCCGCATCGTCGATCATCTCGAGCAGACCCGCTCTTGCTTTCCTGTTGGCGAGTTTGACGTCGAAATCGTTTATCACGAGCCGTACGTCGAGATTTTCGTTTATCTTTGTGAGTTTACCCGCCGTAATCTCCGCTGCACGGATCGAAGTCCTGCTCTGTTCGGAGACGATGAGGACAGTTTCCGCAAAGTCGCGGCAGAGCAGCCCCGGCGTCACCGACTCCGCTCCGGTATCGAGAACGACGACGTCCGCTTCAACCGCTTTGGAGAGATCCGTTATCGCAGACGGAATATCTTCGAGATTTGCGTCTCCGTTCTCACCGAACGCCTCCTCGTCGGGGGCGGGGCAGAACAGAAGAAGTCCCGCGCGTACCGGAATGGTGACGAAGACCGATCCGGCGTCGACATCACCGGTCATATAGTCGCAGAGATTGAAAACCGTTCTGTCGGCGGCGCCGATCATGAGTTCAAGACTTCTCGAACGGAAATCGAGATCGCACAGAAGAACGCGCGAGCCCATTCCGGCGAACGCGGCGGCGAGAGCGGCCGACACCGTTGATTTTCCTACGCCCCCCTTGAGAGAGGTCACAAGTATTTTTTCGACGTGCTTCATACAGGCAGCGTACCTCCCCGGGATCGTCCATAAACAAGTAAATTATACCATCAACACCCGTTATTTGTCAATAGAATACAAAAATAAATGTGCTGTTTTTTGAAAAGTTTGTATCTTTTGACCGCAAAATCAGTTTTTATCGGGCGCGGAGAGTTCGTCGCTCCTTATCCTTGCCGCGTTGAAACCGGCGGCGACGGCCTCCGAAAAGCCGCCCTCGAGCATCGCGTTCACACCCGCTTCCGTCGTTCCTTTTTTGGAAGTCACGCGCCGTCTCAGCTCTTCAGGCGTCACCTCGCCGCCCGACAGGAGTTTCGCCGTTCCGACGAGCGTCGAAAGAGCGAGCGCGTCCGCGGTCGCCTCGTCCATCCCTTCCGTCTTTGCGGCCTCGGCGAGTTTTTCGGTCAGAAGACAGAAATACGCGGGACCGCTGCCCGAAAGGGCTGTCACCGAGGAGATCATCTCCTCGTCGACCCTCTGTACCGTTCCGAGGACGGAGAAAAATTCCTCGACCAGCGCGCAGTCGTCCTCCGTCGCGGACTTTCCCGGCGCGTAGGCGGTGGCGCTTTTTTTGACGGACAGAGCGAGGTTGGGCATAAGGCGAACTACCGCGGCGCCCGGAATGGCATCCTCGAGTCTCTCCGTAGTGATTCCAGCCATGATCGAAAGATACAGTTTGTCGGGGGCGAGAAAATCGCGGTACATCGTGATCGCCTCGTCGAACTGCTGCGGCTTTATCGCCCAGACGACGACGTCGGCGTCGCGCAGATCGCCGATCTCGCCCATCCTGACTCCGTAAAGCGAGCTGACCTCGACCGCGCTGTTGCGGTCGACGGGGTTTACGGTGAAGATATCGGAGGGGGAACGCACTCCCGAGTCGACTATCCCGCCTATCATGGCGCGCGCCATGAAACCCGTTCCGATAAACGCCGTTTTGTTTCCTCTCATTTTATACCTCTTTATCTAGGGTAACTCCTGTTACCCTATTACCTTATCTGACCGTTGCCGGTGACAACGTACTTATACGAAGTGAGTTCGCGAAGACCGACGGGACCTCTCGCGTGGAGTTTCTGGGTCGATATGCCGATCTCCGCGCCGAATCCGAATTCTCCGCCGTCCGTGAAGCGCGTCGAGGCGTTTCTGTTGACGCACGAGGCGTCGACCTCGCGCTCGAAGCGGAGAGCAGCCGCGTCGTTTTCCGTGATGATCGCCTCGGTGTGGCCGGTTCCGTATTTTCTGATATGTTCTATCGCCTCGCCGACGTCGCCGACGACTTTGACGGAGGCGTCGAGAGAGAGATACTCACGGCCGTAGTCGTCCTCCGTCGCCCGGATCGCGTCGGGGAAGAGAGCGACCGTTTCGGGACATCCGTGGAGCGTGACTCCCGCGTCGCGCAGAGCCGAGCAGACGCGAACGAGCAGGTCGGGCCTGTCTCTGTGAAACAAGAACGATTCCGCGGCGTTGCAGACCGACGGACGCGAGATCTTCGCGTTCACGCATACTTTTTCGGCGATATCGCCGTCGGCGTCGCGGTCGACGTAAACGTGGCAGTTGCCCACGCCCGTCTCAAGCACCGGAACGCGCGAGTTCTCGGTGACGCTCTTTATTAGACCCGCGCCGCCTCTCGGTATGATGAGATCGACGAGCGAACGCAGACTCATAAGTTCGTCGACGCTTTCGTGGCTGTCAGACGGCAGAAGGATAACGGCGTCATCGGGTATTTTCGTCCCCGCGAGAGCGCCTCTGACGATCTCTGTCAGCGCTTCGTTCGAGCGGCGCGCGCTGCGGCTGCCGCGGAGCAGAACGCAGTTGCCCGACTTGAGCGTCAGCGCGGCGGCGTCGACCGTCACGTTCGGCCGCGCCTCGTATATCATCCCGATCACTCCGAGCGGGACTTTGATCTTTTTTATTTTAAGACCGTTCGGTCTTTCGAATTCTTCGACCGTCTCGCCCGTGGGGTCGGGAAGAGCGGCGACCTGCCTCACGCCTTCCGCCATGCCGTCAATACGGCGGTCGGTCAGCGTCAGCCGGTCGATCAGCGCTTCGCTCATGCCTCCTGCTCTCTCGCGGTCGACGTCCTCGCGGTTCGCCGCGAGGATCGCGGAGCGGTTTTCGGAGAGCGCCCGGGCGATCGCTTCAAGCGCCTCGTTTTTATCTTCCGTGCTTGCGACGGCGAGCGCCGTCGAGGCTTCTCTCGCCGCGAGAGCGGCCTCTTTTACGGATAAGTACTCCATTCAGCGTTCCTCCCTGCGTATGACGAAAAGGTCGTCGCGGTGAACGGCGATCCCACCCTCGCCCGATCTCATCGCCGCACTGTCCGAATAAGCGAGCCCGCGCCCTATCTTTTCTCCGGCTTTATTCACGATCTCGACGGCTTCTCCCTTTGAAAAATCGCCGTCGATCGAGACGACGCCCGGGAGAAGAAGACTTCCCGTGCCGTCCGTTATCGCGCGCTCGGCTCCGTCGTCGACGGTGAGCGTGCCGGCGGCGGGAGCGTAGAACGCAAGCCACTGGGTCTTCGTTCGGAGTTTTTCGTCCGCTTTGAAAAGCGTTCCTCTCGCCTCTCCGTTTACCGCGCGAATCACCGCGTCGGGCTCTTTCGATGAACAGACGAAGACGGGAACTCCCGCGCGCGTGGCGAGTTTCGCGCCGCGCACCTTCGTCGCCATCCCGCCCGTCCCGACGGAGCTTCCCGATCCGCCCGAGAGCTTTTCGATCTGTTCGTCTACCGCGTCGACTGTGGGAATGAGCTCCGCGTCAGGGTACTTCGACGGGTCTTTCGTGTAAAGACCGTCGACGTCGGTGAGAAAGATAAGAAGGTCCGCGTGCATCATCGACGCGAAACGCGCTGCGAGCGTATCGTTGTCGCCGAGCTTTATCTCGTCGATCGACACGGTGTCGTTTTCGTTGATTATCGGTATCGCGCCGTGGGAGAGAAGCGTCTCCGCGGCGGAAAAGGCGTTTTTGTACCGTCTGTGGTCGGTAAAGTCCTCGGCGGTCAGAAGAAGCTGACCCGTGACGTATCCCGCGGAACCGAAAAACCGGGCGTATTCCTCCATGAGGAGTCCCTGTCCGACGGCGGCGGACGCCTGCTTGCCCGCGAGGTCGGCGGGCCGCTTCGGATATCCAAGCGCGCGGAATCCGGCGGCGATGGCGCCGGACGATACGAGCGCGACGAGGTGGCCTTCTTTTTTAAGAGCGGAGAGTTGACGGACTATCTCTTTTATCTTCTCTCTGTCGATATCGCCTGCGGGGCCTGTCAGAGACGTGGTCCCGGCTTTAACGACTATAAGTTTTTTCATTTGGAGTCACGCCTCCTCCCGTTTATATAAATTTTCAGCTGTTTGCTTTTATGTAATCCTCGGTTCTGATGAGCTTACCGCCGTTTACGCGGGACTCTTCAGCAGCCAGAGCGATCACGTGGCTCTCTATCGACTCGGAAACGCGGGTGAGCGACGAACCGACGTCATATTTGCCTGTGAGAAGCGCGATCAGGTCGCGGACGATTGCGAAATCGCCTCCGCCGTGACCGAACGCGTCTTCAACGTCTTCCGTCTTGTACTTGACGCTGTGATCGGAGAAACGGTCGATGAAAGGCGAGAATACGATATCGTCGTCGAAACTCTCAAGGTCGCCCTTTGTTCCCATTACGGTTATTTTTCTGCCGCCCTCGGCGGTGAACGGACTCATATTGAAGTTGGCGGTGACGCCGTCCTCGAAGAGTACGTTCACGACCTGATGGTCGACGACGTCGTTGTCACAGTAATAGACGCATCTTCCGTACGGACCCGTCCGAAGCGCTTCTTCCAGCGCTTCCATCGTCGGGACCTGAGACACAACGTCCATCGGCCAAGTGAAGACGCCTCGTCTGCCCCATTCGAGATAGTTCTTGTCTACGCTGTACGGGCAGGTGAAGTAGTGCGGGCACGCCTCGGTACATCTCTTCGTAGCTCCCTCAGGAGCCTCGGAAGCCTTGAAGTGCGTGAGCGATCCGAACGACGAAACGGCTACGCTTTTCTTTCCGGCGAGCCAGTAGAGGATATCCATATCGTGACAACTCTTCTGAAGTATCATAGGCGAAGACCGCTTCGAGTTGCTCCAGTTGCCCCTGACGAACGAGTGCGCCTGATGCCAGTACACCACGCGCTCGTGCGCCTCGATCGAGACGACGTCTCCGATGGCGCCGGAGTCGACGAGTTCTTTGAGTTTACGGTATTCGTTCGTATATCTCAATACGTGGCAGACGATTACTTCGAGTCCCTTCTTCTTTGCAAGATCGGCGATCTCGATGCATTCGGAAAGAACGGGGGAGATAGGTTTTTCGAGGAGCAGATGATATCTGCGCTCAAGCGCCGCCATGGCGTGCCCGTAATGCAGACGGTCCATCGTGCAGATGAACGCGATATCCGCGAGCTGTTCCTGCGCGAGCAGTTCCTCGCCGGATGAAAATCTCATTTTTTCGTCGACGCCGTACTTGTCTCCAAAACGTTTTACTCTGTCGGGGAGGACGTCCGCGCACGCGACGATCTCGCATTCGTCCGGCAGGAGCGCGGCGTACTCCGAGTAGGCGTTTCCTCTGGATCCGAGACCTATCACGGCTATTTTCAGTTTGTTGCTCATTTCTACCTCCGAAGATGATAAATTACGGAATAATTCTACCACATCCTCCCCGCCGACGCAAGAAAAAACCGCCGAAATATATGACTCATCCGTGAATTTTCAACGTATTAGCGTTATCCCGACGCAAAAGGCGATCCGGCGCCGCGCCGAAGGGACAGAACGGAATCGCGGAGCGCGGACAGAGCGACGGCGTAGCCGCCCCTGTCGCCGGCTTTCGCCGCGGCGAGAACGGCAGAGATCGCCGCGTCCGTTCTGTCCGATTCCGTTCGGCTGACGAACAGCGCGAGAACGCCTTTCGCGCCTTCCCATTTCTTCCGGACCGCTCCGATCGAGTTGACCGCACCGTCGGGCGTTTCGGGAATAGATTCTATCAGATCGAGAAGTTCGCCCGCCGACCTGTCGGCGTATACGGCGGAAACGGTGACTGCGGCGGCGACGGCGAGAAGGACCGCGAGCGAAGCGATGAACGCTTTCACTTATTTATCACCTCCCTTTTTGAGCCGTCCGGAGAACGGGCTGACCGACCCGCCTTCTTCCTTTATATATATGGAATAATTTCCGGCGTCGTCCGCCGTCATCAGAAAGACCGCTTTTTGCACCGTTCCGCTCTCCGCTATTGCGTCGCCGATCGCATCTTTCCCGAACCCGGAGGCGCGGAGCGTTTTTTCGTTCAGTTCGCCGTCGACGATCAGCGCGCGGGCGACGCCGCGCTCCTCTGCCGCGATCCCTGTGTCTTCCGCCGGGGCGGGGACCTTCGACGCTTTCGGCTTGACGGAGATGCGGCCGTTCTCCTCAAGGATCGCGTATTCCGCGTCGGCGATATCGAAAACGCCGCAGAGTCGCATCTCCGCGAGCAGTTCCTCGAGCTCGATCCGGTGGCGCGCCAACTCGCCCGCGTCGAGCCTGCCCTTGCGGATCAGCGTCGCGGGTTCACCGCCGAGCAGTTTCTTGAGTTTGTTCGACTTCGTCTCGAGGAACGAGAGGATCACCTCCGCGGATAGGAGCGTTAGGATCGGGACGAGCGCGTGCGAGACGGGGACGGCGCGGTCGGCGATCGGAAGGACCGCCAGCTCCGACAGCATGAACGTCACGACGAGCTCGGAGATCTGCAGTTCCCCGACCTGCCTCTTGCCCATTATCCTCATTGAAACGATGAGGAGGAAAAAGATAAAGACCGTCCTGAGAAAAACGGTAACCAAAGAGATCACCTCCCGTTCCCATTATTCCCCGGAGCCGTCCGTTTGAGTCCCGCGCGGATTGACATAAAAGCGTTTTTGTGTTATTCTAATTGACGCAATGAAAAGGGAAAGGAGACGGACGCGATGAGCGAAAAGAAAAAGCCGGGTCTGCTCGGATACGCCGCCGTAATGAGCGTCATAACCGTCGTATCGAAACTGCTCGGTCTTCTGCGCGACGTTCTCGTGGCGCGCAACTACGGAACGAATATGGAGTCGGTCGCATACGTCACGGCGTCCCGTCTTCCCACCTACATATTCGATTTCGTCATCGGGGGCGTCGTCACCGCCGCGTTCATCCCTGTCTTCAATTCGATCCTTGTCAAGAAGGGCAAGCAGGAAGCGTTCAAATTTGCTAATTCCTACGTTAACTTCATCCTGATCGCGACGACGGTGATCGCCGCGCTCGGGATCGCCCTCGCCGGGCCGCTCGTCAACCTTCTGGCGCCGGATATCGACGCTGAAACGGCGGCGCTCGCGGCGAACCTGTCGAGGATAATGTTCCCGATGATAATCTTCACCGGGCTCGCGTTCTCGTTCGTCGGGATCCTGCAGTCGATGGGCGAGTACAACGTCCCCGCGCTGATCAGTCTCGTCTCCAACGTCATTATGGTCGGTTACCTGTTCACCGTGAACAGATTCTTCGGCATCGTCGGACTTTCCGTCGCGATGGTCCTCGGCTGGGCGGCGCAGGCGTTTATTCAGGCGCCCAAACTGCATAAGTTCGGCTACAGATACCGCCCGTGTCTGCCGAAATTCGACGAGTCTCTCAAAAGATCGCTCAAAAACGCCGTCCCGATCCTTATCGGAACGTGGACGACTCCGATATGCGCCGTTATAAACAGCCGCGTCGCGTCGTCGCTCAACGACGGCCGCGCGATCACTGCGCTCGACTACGCGAACCGTCTTTACATCATCATTGTCGGCGTGTTCTCGTTTGTCGCCACGAATCTTCTGTTCCCGTATATGTCGAGGGCGGAGGCGAGCGGCGACAGAGAAGAGACGACGCGCCTGATCCGCACCTCCTCCAAAGCGCTCTGCTACATAATCGCTCCGATCGCGGTCGGCGTCGCGCTTTTGGCGAAGCCGTTCATCGCCGTCATTTATCAGCGCGGCGAGTTCACCGCGTCCGACACTCTGCTGACGTCCGAGGCGCTCGCCGCCTACTGCATCGGAATGGTGTTCATGGCGATAAACGAAGTCATCGTAAAAAGTCTGTTCGCCGCGAACCGTCCGAAAGCGCCGATGGTTTCGTCGCTGATCTCGATGACGGTCAACATCGTCGTTATCACCGTGCTCCGTCCCTATCTCGGCGTCGGGGGGATCGCCCTCATCTCCGGGATCGCGACGGTCGTCAACCTTGCGATCAACCTCGTTTTCACGGGTAAACACAGGATCTGCGTTTTCCCGTGGCGCGATATCTTCGATATGCTGAAATCGGTCGCCGCGGCCGCGGCGATGATTCCGTACCTTCTGTTCATTACGTCGCGCGGTTGGGGCAGCATCTCCACGCTCGCCGCGGGCGCGGGCGGCGGAGCCGTCATATTCATCCTCGTCAGTCTTTTGTTCTTCTCCGAGGAACCGCGGACCGTCCTGAAGGCGCTTCACAAAAAGAAGGCGGTCCCGGAAGAAGGAAAAGATGAGCAGACTGAGGAAGAAAAAGAGGGAAAAGATGAGTAAGATCAAGATTTTCCACGTGCTGACCGATACAAACATCGGCGGCGCGGGGAGGGTGCTCATTCAGTTTCTGAAAAGCTACAGGCGGGACCTCTTTGACGTCACCGTTCTTTTGCCGCGCGGCGCGGAGCTTTTGAGTCTCGTCGAGGCGGAGAACGTGCCGGTCATCCTGACCGAGCACGGCGGGGACAAGTCGTTCGACCGCGGCGCGGTCGCCGAATACCGTAAGATCTTCAAAAAGCGGCGCCCGGATATAGTTCACACCCACTCGTCCCTGTCGGCACGCATCGCGGCGTACACCTCCGGAGTGAAGAGCCGGATCTACACGCGCCACTGCACGTTCGATATGCCGAGGAAACTCACGTCGTTCCCCGGCAAACAGATAAACGGATTCGTAAACAACCGTCTGGCGACCCGGATCATCGCCGTCGCGTATTCCGCGGCGGAGAACCTGACCGACACCGGAGTCAGCGAAAAGAAGATCACCGTAATAATGAACGGCGTGTCGCCGCTCCGCTCCGTGACGGAAGATGAAAAAGCGGCGCTGCGCGAGTCGCTCGGGATCAGGACCGGCGATTTCGTCTGCGGCATCTCCGCGCGGCTCGAACCGTACAAGGGCCACGCGTATCTGCTCGACGCGGCGAAGAAGATCGCCGGAACGACGGACGGGGACAGGATCAAATTCGTCATCATGGGAACGGGCTCCGAGGAGGAAACGCTCAAAAAGAGAGTCGCCGACGAGGACCTTCGGGGCGTCGTCTTCACCGGACTCGTCAAGGACGTCGCTCCCTACTATTATATAATGGATCTCCAGCTCAACTGCTCTTACGGTACGGAGGCGACGTCGATCTCCCTTTGCGAGGGAATGAGCATCGGTCTTCCCGCGCTCGTCACCACGTTCGGCGGGAACCCGTACGTGATAGAGGACGGAGTCAACGGCCTCACCGTACCGCCCCGCGACGCGGAGGCCATGGCGGAGAAGATACTCAAAGCGGCGTCCGACCCCGCCCTGATGAAAGAACTGAGGGACGGCGCGAACAGGGTCTACTCGGAGAAATTCACCGCCCGCTCCATGACGG
>JAFWPR010000057.1 GCA_017545225.1 Clostridia bacterium | reverse complement strand
TCGCTCTCATTCCCGCCGCGGTCAGATGCGGGCGGTTTTACGTATGCGTTTTTATCGCAGCCGTTCCGCTTTGGGCACTCGAAGCCTTTTTTCTGTACGTGACCGTCGGATTTGCCGTTCTGAACTGAAAAATGATATTGACAAAACGGTACAAATATTGTATATTTATATGTGCAAAACGAGTGTTTTGAAAGGAAGATCAAAATGAAAAAACTGAAGATAGTGTCCCTTGTGATGGCGATAGTTCTTGTCACGATGGGATTGATTTCATGCGGCGGAGAAGTCGTTTCCGCAAAAGTCCGGCTCGCCGTTATTAAAGTAAACGTAGACGGTTCAAAGGATCTCATCTGCGGAGTTATGGAGAGCGAGATAAAAGGGACCGCGAACAACCCGCCGACAGTTCTGCAGGCGACCCGCGAGATCCTCGAGGAGAATTCGATCCAGTACACCATCGACGAAAGCGTCGACGGCGGCCGTATCTCCTCGATCAAGAGCCAGAAAGAGCGTTCCGCGAACGGCGTCGTCTCCGGCTGGGACTATAAACTGAACGGTCAGGACGCGACGGAGCGCGCGAGCGTTGCGGTCGTCCACGACGGCGACTACATAGTTTACTATCTCACTTCGTGGAGCAACTCCGAGGCGGTCGACGATCCCGACGTGACTGAAGAAGAAAGCGAGACCGAACCCGAGACCGAACCCGAAGAAGAGGAAGAAACCGAAAACGGAGACTGATATATAATTCAACACGTCCGGCGGCGGCGTTCCTGAGGAGCGCCGCCGCCTTTGAGGTAATACGATGATCAAGAAGATCGCAATCTTATCCGCGGCTGTTTTCACGGCCCTCGCACTTTACGCGTGCGCGCCGGGCGAACACACGTCCGATTTCTTCGCGATGGACACGTATATGTCCGTAAAAACATACGGAGTCGACGCTGCGGAAACGGTAAAGGGCGAGGCTGAAAGACTCGAGTCGCTCTTCTCCGTGACGGACGACGTCAGCGAGATCGGAATACTCAACGCGAACGGGCGCGTCGAGGCGTCTGACGAAACGATCGAACTGATCGAAAGAGCTCTTTATATCTCCGGGATGACGGACGGGGCGCTCGATATAACCGTCTATCCGGCGGTCAGGGCTTGGGGGTTCACGACGGGCGAATACGCCGTTCCCTCCCCTGAAAAGATCGAAGAGCTGCGCTCCCTGATTGACTGCACGAAAGTGACGGTTGACGGCAATACCGTGTCGGTACCCGACGGGTATATGGTCGACCTCGGCGCGGTCGCCAAGGGATATCTCGGAGACAGAGTACGCGATATTCTGAAAAACGCGGGAATAACCTCGGCGATAGCCGACCTCGGCGGCAGTATCGTCACGGTCGGCGGGAAACCCGACGGCTCGCCGTGGCGTGTAGCGATACGCGACCCGAACGGCGACGGGTCGGTCGGCGTGATCGAAGTGAAGGACAAATGCGTCGTGACGTCGGGCGGGTATGAAAGGTATTTCACCGACGAGAACGGCGTGAAAAGATGGCATATAATCGACCCCGCGACGGCTGAGCCCGCGGACGCCGGTCTCCTCTCGGCGACGGTGGTCGGCGAGGACGGCGTTCTGTGCGACGGCCTGTCGACTGCGCTCTTCGTCATGGGAGCCGAAAAAGCGGAGGCGATGTGGCGAAAAGAAGGCGGGTTCGAGATGATACTCGTGACAAAAACGGGCGACGTTCTCGTTACTGACGGGATCATAGATTCGTTTTCCCTCTCCGAAGGATCGCCTTATGAATTGAAGGTGATAGGATGATAAAGACGAGAACGTGGATCGTCATTATCGCCGCGATCGCAGTCGCCGCAGCGGGAGCGATCCTGCTGATCAGGTTTTTCGGCGCGCCGGGAACGACTGCGGAGATCGTCAAGGGAGGCGAAGTGCTTTATACGATCGACCTTGACAGGGTCTCGGAGGAATATGAGATCGAGATCGGCTCCGGGGACGGCGACAGGAACGTCGTGACCGTGAAGCCGGGAATGATCTGCGTATCGAGCGCGGACTGTCCCGAACAGATCTGCGTCAATACCGGATGGGCGTCGAAAGACCGCCCTTACCCCATCGTATGTATGCCGCACGACCTCGTGATCCGCATCGTCGGAGCGGGCGGAGAGGCGGACGCGGAAGCGGAATGAGATAAAAATAGTTTTTGAAAGGAGGGAGACCGGATGGCAAAGCGTATAGTAACGGACGCCGTGCTCGCCGCGGTCGCCCTCGTTCTTTTCGTGGTCGAGGCGCAGATACCGCCGGCCGTGCCGATACCCTGCGTCAAACTCGGACTTGCGAACATCGTCACGGTCTGGGCGCTGATGCGGATCGGCGCACCGGACGCGCTCGGTATCTCGCTCGTCAGGATCGCTCTGGGCTCGTTATTCACGGGGACCTTACCGTCGTTTATCTTTTCCCTTTCAGGCGGTCTGCTGGCGTTCGTCGCGATCCTCCTGCTGAAAAAACTGCTGAGGGAAAACCAGATATTCGTCGCGGGCGTTCTCGGTGCGATCTTTCACAACGCGGGGCAACTCATCGCCGCCGCGATCATGTACGGGACCGCGTCGGTGTTCGTCTGGTCGCCCGTTCTGATCCTATCCGGGATCGTCACCGGGCTTTTCACGGGCCTCGTCGCGCAGCTTCTCGCGAAGAAGATACCGAAAACTATCGGGCAGCGCAAAAATTGACCGCGGGGTATTGCAAAACGCGGGGGAATGTGTTAAAATATCACTTGCGTCCGCGGAAATTTCGCGGGGAGTACGTCTCCGTAGCTCAGCCGGATAGAGCGTCCGCCTCCTAAGGTTATAATCAAGCATCCGCCTTAGGAGAAAAAGCGGAAGGTTATGTGTCACGTTTGGATGCTTGAAAACTAAATAAGTCCCAGTACCTCAGTTGGATAGAGGGTCCGCCTCCTAAGCGGAACGCCGAAGGTTCGAGTCCTTTCTGGGACGCCACAAACAACGCCGAAAGCCTTTGTTTACAAGGGTTTTCGGCTTTCTTTATGCTTTTCCTGTTGTGGTCACAATACTACTCCTCTTTCCATTTCAAAGGATGGATAGAGTGTAAACAAATTGCCTCCCTTCCACCTCAAATTGGTGTAAGTCCTGCTAATCAAAATTAGCAGAAAAAGGGGGTTCCAGCTAATCAAAACGCCCTTCCTGCTAATTGTTCAAGAAGTCCAGCTAAAAATCCTGCTAATCGTGCGAGGCGGATGTTATTCTGTCCAGTAGGGTTACAATCGCACCTTTGCATATTTTCCTGTCATCGAATACAATGACGTCGAAGGGGGGCGAATTGTGATGAAGGAAGCAAAGTATCATCTTTATCTATCAGCCGAAGAACAGGCAGAGGTCATAAAATCACTTATTGAATTGAAGAATCATCTCGCCTCTGCGGGCAGGTACACCGATGGTGTCGATGATGTTATCCTCAAACTGTCAGCCGCAAAGCGTAAGAAGCTGAAAGTTCAATACATCTAAGTACAGATTTTGAGCCGTCTATTCTCATTCGAGAGTAGGCGGCTTTTTTTGTTGCCTCAAAAAATTTTTCAACTTTTTTTCAAAACTACATGACCAAAACGGGGTTTCCAGTGGGAACAAGTGAAGGGACTTTTCCAAGCTCCCCAAAAGAGCGGTTCCTTCCTTGTTCCTTGACAACTGAATATACAAATCATCAAGTACGTTCCTTGTGCTGATAGCCCCGTCAGAGGTACGCCAAGACCTCTCCTCTGTGAGAGCGAGCGAGAACCCCTGCTGAGAGTATCAGGCTGCACCTGATAAGGCGATAACCGGCACAAGGGATAATGATACTTCTCTACGGAGCTGGCGGAGTACCCGGCAGAGGTGAAACCCCTATGAGTTCAGGAAGCAACTGAACGCTTGATGATTTCCCGCACAAGCCTTAACCGGCTCTCGCAGGGGGTGTCGTGGACAAATACTGCGTATTACATAGCCGTCTGAGATAGAGCGGCTATAAATCTATGAAAGGAGGAACCCAAGATGCCTAACTGTAAAACCATCGCTATATGCAATCAGAAAGGCGGCGTCGGCAAAACGACTACGGCGGTCAATCTCGGTATCGGGCTTGCTATGCAGGATAAGAAAGTGCTTCTGATCGACGCAGACCCGCAGGGTGATCTTACTACCTGCCTCGGATGGCACGACACAGACAGTTTGCAAATCACTACCGCAAGCAAGCTCTCCGATATTATCCGGGAGGAAAACGCTGATCCCTATGAGGGTATTCTTCATCACGAAGAAAAGGTAGATTTGATACCCGCCAATCTGGAACTGGCTGGACTGGAAATGAGTCTTGTTACTGCAATGAGCCGTGAGACAGCTCTGAGAAGTTATCTCGATAAGGTAAAGGACAGATACGATTATATCATTATTGATTGTATGCCTTCCCTCGGTATGGTTACGCTCAATGCGCTTACAGCAGCCGACAGTATCATTATTCCTGTTCAGGCACAGTACCTACCAGCTAAGGGTATGACTCAGCTTCTTCAAACCGTTTCAAAGGTCAAGAAACATATCAACCCAAATCTGAAGATCGACGGTATTCTTCTGACTCTCGTGGACAACAGAACAAATCTTGCCAAAAGCACGGTGGATGCCCTGCGTCAGAACTTTGGAAGTCTTATCCATATATATAAGACGAAAATCCCGATGGCAGTAAAAGCCGCAGAAGTGTCCTCGAAGGGCAAGAGCATTTATGCCTACGAGCCGAACAGCACGGTGTCAAAGGCTTACGCCGAATTCACAAAGGAGGTGTTGGCTGATGGCAACAGGCAGAAAGAGCGACTTCACGCTTCCTACGCTCGATGATCTGTTTTCTTCTCAGGCAGAGCGTGATGAAGCAAAGCTCGCAAAAATCAAAAACATTCCGCTGACTGAGATCGACGATTTCCCAAATCATCCGTTCAAGGTTCGGGATGACGAAGATATGGTTCAGCTCATCGACAGCATTAAGGAGCGAGGGGTTATTACTCCTGCTATGGTACGCCAGAAAGATGATGGGCGTTACGAAATCATTTCAGGTCACAGACGAAAGCGAGCTTGTGAGCTTGCCGGTCTTGAAACCCTGCGCTGTGAGGTTGTCGATCTGACGAAGGAGGAAGCAACGATCCTTATGGTCGAAAGCAACTTCCAAAGGTCGCAGATACTTCCCTCTGAAAAGGCATTCGCTTATAAAATGCGGAACGATGCGTTAAAAAAGCAAGGTGAGCGAACCGATCTAACTTCATCCCCAGTGGGGATTAAGTTGGTTGGGAAACAATCTCTCGATCTGATTAGCGAGGAATGCGGCGACAGTCGCAACCAAATCCACCGATATATTCGACTGACGAATCTTGTGCCGGAGCTTCTTGAGTTTGTCGATGAGGGCAGAATTAAGATGCGTCCTGCCGTGGAGTTGTCCTATCTCGACGAGGACTGTCAGAGGGACGTGGTGGAAGAAATCGACATG
>JAFWPR010000056.1 GCA_017545225.1 Clostridia bacterium | reverse complement strand
GTGCCGGCCTTTGCTGCGCGGGTCTCTGCGGAACCTGCCTTTGTTGAGTCGGCATCTGCTGAATCGGTCTTTGCTGCGCTTGCCTCTGCTGCGCCGGTCTCTGTTGTGCCGGCCTTTGCTGCGCGGGTCTCTGCGGAACCTGCCTTTGTTGAGTCGGCATCTGCTGAATCGGTCTTTGCTGCGCTTGCCTTTGTTGTGCCGATCTCTGTTGTGACGACCTCTGCTGAATCGGTCTCTGCTGAATCGGTCTCTGCTGAATCGGCCTCTGCTGAGTTTGCCGTTGATGGATAGGCCGCGGCTGCGCCGTTCGCGCGGATGCGTTGTTCCCCGACCGGTCAGCGGGACCGTACCCCTGCGGGTATCTGGCGCTCCTGTATCCCGAGGATGCGCCGCGATTATTCAAATTGCCGTGAATATCGTTCCGTCGTTCGCTCATCCCGGCGCATACCTCCTTTTCTTATAATGAGTTTACTTTTTTTTTATTTGGTTTCGATAACGAAGAAATACGGACTCGTCGGCGAATTCACGAGTTTTATTTCCGCCGCCGTGTATTTGAATCTGGACAGGGAAGAGAAATACTCGTGGAGCGCCTCGCCCTCCGCTTTCCCCTCCGGATGGCCGGGGTAGACGGCGACGATCAGCACTGCGTCCTCACCGAGCATATCGATGGCGGACGCGACGGCGGGAAGCGTCGTTTCCCTCATCGTCGTCAGTTCTTTTTTTCCAGATCCGGGCAGATAACCGAGATTGAAGATCCCGGCGCGTATCTTTTCCTTCACGAATTCCGGCGCTCTGTGGTGGGACGCAAGGATCAGTTCCCAGTTCTCGGGGCATCCCGATTCGGTCAGCCTTTTTCTTGTCGATTCCACCGCCGGTTCCTGAATATCGAACGCGTAGACCTTTCCGGTCTCCCCGACCGTTTTTGACAGGAATTCGGTATCGTGTCCGTTTCCCATCGTGAAATCGACCGCTACGTCGCCCGGACGCAGATGCGTCAGCAGAAAACTCTTGTGCATTTCGAGAAGATCGAGCATTTCCGTCACTCTCCCAACTGTTCTCTCAGCGCTTCTTCTTCGTTCCAAAGGCTCATAAGTCTGTCCTCGGCGATCGTTTTTTTGTCGTAAAGTTCCGCGGCGCGGACGTAATCGGAAGCGGCGTCGCCGAACAGTTCGTAGTCGATATCGGCGATCTCTACCTCGAGTTTTCCCGCTTCCTCGGCAATCGCTTCGAGCCGTCTTTCAGCTTTTCTTCTGTCTTGAAGAGCGCGCTTGCGCGCGAGATACTCGTCTTTCTGCGACGGTTCGGAGACCGTCTCTTCCTTTGGCTCGACGGCAGTCGAGGCGCTCTTTTTTCTCGCTTCGAGATCGTCGTAAGTGCAAATCAGATCCTTCGCGACCCCGTCCCTCATCACTATGAATCGGGTGGCGAGCCTCCTAACGAAATATCTGTCGTGAGAGACGCATATAAGCGTTCCGCCGAAAGACGAGAGCGCGCGCTCGAGCGCTTCGCGCGAGTCCGCGTCGAGATGATTCGTCGGCTCGTCGAGAATCAGAAGGTTGACCTTCATCAAGATGAGTTTTGCAAGCGTCAGTCTCGCTCTCTCGCCCCCGCTGAGGACGGAAACCCTTTTTTCAACGTCCTCCCCGCGGAATGAGAACATAGCGAGAGTATCGCGTATTTTCGTCTGCGGAAGATCGGGGTACGCGTCCCAGAGTTCGTCGAGGACGGTGTTTTCCTCGGTAAGTCCTTGATTATCCTGCGAATAATACCCGACCTTTACGTTATATCCCGTCTGTACCGTGCCCGAAACGGGTTTTAGCTGCCCCGTAAGGATACGGAGCAGGGTGGATTTGCCGCAGCCGTTAGGTCCGTGAACGAACAGTCTGTCGCCGTTTTTGAGCACGAACGAAAGATCGCGGAAGAGCGGTTTTTCCGGAAAGGCCATCGTCAGCCCGTCGACGTACAGAACGTCGTTCCCGCTGCGGGACGCCTGATTTATGCTGAATGATATCGCCCGCGGCGCAGTCTCGGGTTTTTCGATTTTTTCCATCCGGTCGATCGCCTTCATCCTCGATTCCGCGGCGATGATATTTCTCTCTCTGTTCCACCTGCGCTGATTTTCGATGAACGCCTCCAGGCGCGCGATCTCCTTTTGTTGCAGGTCGTATTTCTTTCTGTAGGCCTCCCGCGCTTTTTCCTTCTCTTCGACGAACGCGGTGTACGGAACGCCGTAAAAATGCGTCGTCCCGTTCTCGACGTCAAGCGTTCTGTTCGTCACCCTGTCGAGGAAAAGCCTGTCGTGGCTGACGACGAGAAACGTTTTTTTGTATGACGACAGATACCCCTCGAGCCATTCGAGCGTATCGACGTCGAGGTGGTTGGTCGGCTCGTCGAGCAGGAGGATATCGGGTTCTCCCGCAAGCAGTCTTGCCAGGGCGAGCCGCGTCCTCTGTCCTCCGCTGAGCGATTCGACGGGAAGGGGATGGTATTCCTCCCCGAATCCGAGACTGATGAGAAGGCTTTTGCACTTCGATCTGAAGTAGAGCCCTCCGCCGTCTTTGTACCGAGTGCTCAGCGCAGTGAGTTCCGACGTCAGTTTGGCGACCTTGTCGGGATCAGTCTCCCCGGATAGCGTTTTTTCGACCTCCTCCGTTCTGCGCTCGAGCTCAAGCAGATCGGAACGCGTCGCCCACATCTGCTCAAGCACCGTGTCCGGACAGTTCGGGTCGATGCGGAAAGCGTCGTCCTGATGAAGTATTCTCACCGTTTTGTCCTTCGCACGGAAAACGGAACCTCCGTCCGGCGTCAACTCGCCCGAGAGGATCCGGAACAGGGTGGACTTCCCGCTTCCGTTCACACCGACTACGCCGACTCTGTCGCCATCCTCGACGGAAAAAGTCACGTCTTTGAGTATTGTCGTCGCGCCGTATCCGTAGGACACGGCGGCGGCTGAAAGTATCATTTCGGGTCTCTCCTGAATCAGTAATCGTCAAAAACCGCGCCTGGGCGTTTTTCCGCCCGGCGCGGTCCCGCCTGCAATCTCAGTTTCTTGTAAATTCCCTCGTTGCGCTCGCGTCGACGTTTTCTTCGCCGGCGGGAGTGCCTTTGTAGTACTCTCTGTCAAAATCCACTCTCTGTCCTCTCGGCGGAGCGGAAACGGTCCTTCTGTTCACGTTGTTCGCCGGATTCTGCATTCTCTGACCGGGTCGTGCCGTCGGAGAGGATTCGGGATAAACGAATCTGTCCCCGCCGCGGCTGCCCTGACGGGGAGCGCCGTATTCGCGTTCGAAATCGCCTCTTCCGGCGGGAGACTGACCGTACGCGTTTCCGGGACGTCCATTCGTTGCGGGCGCTCCGTAGTAGTTTCCTCTTCCGCTCTGCGCAAGTCTTCTTCTTCTCTCTTCCAGTCTCAGACGGCGTTCTCTTTCCTGCTTTTTCTCAAGATAGACGAGAAGACCGTATCCGCCTCCGAGAATTACGGCGAGAATGAGTACGATAATAAGAAAGATGACGAAACCGTTCTTTTTCTTCGGAGTTTCGGTGGACGGCTTTTCGGTGGAATCCGCAGTTTCTGCCGTCTTCACGTTTTCTTCAATGAACGATTTGAGCGTTTTGACGGTCGCGGAGAATCCGGCGCTGTAGTTTCCTGCCGCGAATTCGGGCTCAAGGACTGTGTTCATTATTTCACCGAGCTTTTCGTCAGTCAGAGTGTCGGAAATTGACGAACTCTGGACCGCGTAATAGAAATCGGTGCTTTTCACGGCGAGGATCAGTACGCCGTTCACTCCCCACTCGCCGAACACGCCTCTTGCGTATGTATTCGCCGGAATGTCGCCCGTGTTGTCGACCGTACAAACGGCGATCTGTATGCCTTTGGATACGAACAGAGCCTTGCTGACGCTCTCGATCTCCGCTTCTGCTTCTTCGCTGAGCATTTCAGCTCCGTCATATACGTACGAGTCCGGTTTTGCGGGATAATCGGCAAAAACCGAGACGGCAAGCGCCGCTGTGATGAGTACCGCTATGACCGCTGCCAATATCTTTTTCATTTCGATTCTTCCTTCTCTCCGTTGACTTCAAGCAGTTTTTGTCTGAGTTCGTTTTCGATACCGCGCAGTTTCGCTTCGGCTTCGGCTCTCTTCTCGCGCCCTTCGGCGTGGATCTGCTGAACCTCGTCGAGCGTGGCGATAAGCTGTTCGTTCGTGTGGGTCAGCGTTTCCATATCGACGATCCCTCTTTCCGTCTCTTTCGCAATCTCGACGGTCGAGGTGTGGAGCGTCTCGGCGTTCTGCTTGAGCAGTTCGTTCGTCATATCGGTAACGCTTCGCTG
>JAFWPR010000055.1 GCA_017545225.1 Clostridia bacterium | reverse complement strand
TCATCGACAAGCTTCCGGTTGATCTTGATGTAATCGTGTTTTGGAGCAAGGAAAGGCAAATTATACTCGTAAAGTTTATCGCCGATCAGTTCCATGTCCTCCTCGGTCCCGTCCGATACCTGATACGGGATCGGTCTGCAGCGCCGTTTCGAATGCCCTTTTTCCAGATGTTTGAATAATTCGAAGCTCTCGTGCCCGACGGGCTCGTTCTGGACCGTTCCGTAAAGCGCGTATCCGTGTTTTAAATAAAAGGGTTTCGCCTGAAAATCCCCTGTGCCCAGAAATGACAAATAGCAGCCTCTTTTTATTGCGCTCTCTTCCGCAGACTGTAAAAGATGCGAACCCAGTTCCTGCCTGCGGTATTTTTCATCTACCCACAGATCGTCAACGTACAGGCAGCCCCACGGAAAGATATACCCGACGCAGCCGGCGATCATATTACCGTCAGTGTCAGATATCTTTTTGCAACTCATCTCTTCTTCATCGCAGAAACCGTCTGCCGGCGGAACGAGCTTAAAATTATACTCGTTAACAAGATTTTCAATCCGTTCCGAATCTTTGCGGGCACTTCTTCTTAATTTTAAATTCTCCATATTTTTCCTCTTGGTTTTTTGTCATCAATACCACCGTCTCCACGTGTCTTGGGACAACAGCGTGAATAAAACGGCGTCTATTTACGCTGATTGCTCGTCCTCCCTCGTAGAGCAGTTCCCGCCCTCTGAAATGGTCGAGTGGGCAGTTTAGATGTTGCGCCAAGCCTAAATTCCTTTCTTTGCCGACTTCCGTACTTCTTCATGATAGAAGTAGTTGCAGACGACCGGTGGCTCCCCAAATGGAGAACGGTGCTGATCGTCGTCGCGGATATACATCATACCTTCTTTTTGCGTATACGCGCGGATCTCCTGATCAAGAGCAATCCAATATTCACGGTTGCCTTTGGTGTAAATCTCATGATACAGATCGTCAAGTTCCGGATGATGCTCATGGATCCAGTCCAGGATTCTCGCTTTGTAATCGCCACGAAGGTTCAGATTTTCAAGCCACACCAGATTACATTGACGCTTAACACGCTCAATGATAGCGATCACATCTGAAATGCCGGGGAATATCGGCGAGATAAAGCAGGTGGACTGGATGCCTGCCTCATAGAACTGCCGCATGGCTTCGAGCCTTCGCTCAATGGAGGCGGCGCGATCCATTTCTTTTCTGAAATCCTCATCCAGCGTGTTGATTGACCATGCCACATGGGCGCTCGGGAATTGCTTTATCAGATTCATATCACGAAGGATCAGATCGGACTTTGTGGAGATGCTGATGCTGATTCCGGTGGGAAGAAGCTGCTCCAGCAACGCACGGGTGCGGCCGTATTTCTTTTCCAGTGGCTGATACGGATCGGTCACCGAACAGAAGAAAGCTTCCTTTCCCGCATACTTGCCGGGGTTGTTGATCTCCGGCCAGTATTTCACGTCAATGAATTCGCCCCACGGTTCGGGGTGGTTGGTGAACCGCTTCATGAAGGACGCGTAACAGTACTTGCAGGCGTGTGTGCAGCCCACATAGGGATTGACCGCAAAATCCGATACCGGCAGATTTGTCTTGGGCATAATGTTTTTTACTTCGATATCTTTAACGATCATTTTGCTTCTTCCTTCTTCACATGGGGAACTGAAAAATCTATCCTATAGTCACGACCCGGCTTGAAACATCAAAACTACCGTTTCCACATGCCTCGGGACAATAGCATGAATAAAAAGGCACATATTTATGCTGTTGCTACTACTACGCTCATATAGTTGATATATCGCGATGAAGAGTTGAAACAATGGTTTTGATTTTTCTCCTCAAAGAATATCACTCTTCCCAAGATTACACTTAGAGCATAGAGTCTGTAAATTACCCATGACCGTCTCTCCGCCTTTTGACCATGGCTTGATGTGGTCAATATGCAGTTCAACAGATGGGTCTTTAGCGGGGGAAGCACCACACTTACAGCATTTGAAATTATCTCGTTGCATCACCATAAATCTTAGCCGCAAATTAGGTTCTCGAGCGGTTTTATGCTTGGAAGGCAATTCAGGATAATTGATACGATTTGATGCTAATTTTTCATCAAATAATGGCTCTTCTTGTGAGGAATCCTCTTTTCCGTTGATATACTTAACAAATGTCCTTAATGCATTTCTCCAACTTTCAAAATGTCTGACATATGTATTTAGAGAGTATACCGAGATTCCGCTCTTGATGTCTGTCGCTGTCGGTTGTCTTCCCAACTTTATCCAAACACGTTCTATCTCTTGCAGAATAGCTTCGTCAGAGATTCTTCTTCCTGATACTTGTTTTTGTGGTATCAGCCCTGCTTTTTCAAGCGCGTTATTCCACGTACCGAAGCGACGGAAAAATGTACCTCGAGAAAACTCTCCATACTTTTGATAGTCGCCGCTTGAGAAAGTTGAAGAACCCAAAACATTTGCAACCTTCTTCAAATCTTCTATTAACTGTTCGTCGGTAAGCGTGGAGTAATTGTGTCCGCCTTGTGCACCCGCACGTTGAAAGACATTAACATCAAGACCGCAGAGTTCTAATACCGTGTTCCAGCTTTTAAAACGGCGCAAAAAAGTATTAGATCCATACTTCCCGTGATGACTATACTCAGCACGTGTCAGTGTTTTCTTTCCAATAATTGTGGCAACTCTTTTTACATCATCTAACAACTCTTCATCGGATATACTTCTGTGATACTCTTTCAATTTAAATTTCATAGAATTTCCTCTTTCACATCAATTATGCTTACTCTACCCACCTCGTGACATCAATACCACCGTCTCCACGTGCTCCGTTCGTGGGAATAAGTTGACGGGAGCAATGCATTTGATCCTATACCCGAATTCAACCATCTTCGCGGCGTCTCGGGCGAGAGTGAATGGGTTGCAAGAGATATAAACCAAATAATCCGGAGAGAGGTCTTTCAGGACGTCGATCATCGAGGGATGCAAACCGGCACGCGGAGGGTCGACGATCACCGCGCTCGGTATCCCTTCCTCTGTTTTCATCGCGGCATCCCCGCAATAGAATTTTATATTTTTGATCCCGTTGCGTTCGGCGTTCCGTATTGCATCGTTGATCGCAGACTTGTTGAGGTCGATCCCGTAAAACCGTTTGTCGGGAAAGCGCTTCGCGAGCGCCAATCCCCAAACGCCCGTTCCGCAGAACAGATCGGCGCAAAGGTCGAAATTCATGTCGTCAAATAACGAAGATACAACGCGGAACAATATTTCTGCTCCCTCATAATTGACCTGAAAGAAGGAATCGTCCGAAACGAAAAGCGAAAGGCCGAACGCTTCGGTTCGTATCCCGCCGTCTCCGAATAGTCGTACGTTTTTTTTCGATAAAGTATCCCTGACGGAAAGGGAAGAGACGTTTTCTCTAAAGCGGTTTAGTTCGGCGATACTGTCCGGCATACCTTTAAGTGAAATTACAGCCGACAGATCGCCGCTCACCGAAGAACGAATAGCAATTTCTTCGGCGTTGATATTTAAAGAGCAAAGAGTAGCAGCTGTTTCGTTTGCGATTTGACTGAAGTGGGCGGGAGCCGTTTTGCACGGCGCGCGGTCAAGAGGCACCACATCGTTTGTCTCTTTTCTGTAAAATCCCACGCGCGGCCCGTCAACTTTGAAAGAAACTTTGTTTCTGTAAAAGTCGGGAGAGGGACACAGCACGTTTCCTATCTTGGCGTTGATCCCGAATCTTCTGAACGCCGAGGATACGACTCTTTTTTTGATTTCCCCTTCCGTTTCGTATGCTGCGTGACGGAGGGAACATCCTCCGCACTCACCGTAATACGGACAGTCCGGGTTGACTCTGTAGGGTGAAGGTTCGATCAGATCAGTGATTCGGGCTGTCAGATAATTTTTTTCTTCTCCCGTTATCTCGATCCTGCAAACGTCGCCTTCGACCGCGCCGGCTGCAAAAATGATCTTCTCGTTATCTTTGATTATTCCGTATCCGCGCGAATTCGTATCGGTCACACGGAAGATCCCGCCCGTTTCGGTCATACCGATACCTCCGCAAACATTTATAAATACTCTATATATTGTATCATATATATTATATATCGTCAATATATTGCTTTGTGTCAATACAAAACTCTTTTCATAATATGAAAATGAAAACGTTAAAACGGAGGATACCGAAATGTACGGTTGCATTCTGACTTTCAGATCACAGACTGCGGCGGCAAAAGCAGCAAGATATCTAAAAAAAACCGGAATTCCGGTTCGCATCGTTTCCGTAGATCCTTCTGTTACCGCTAAGGGCTGCGGATGGGGGATCACAGTCGAATGCGAATCGGCGAACGGAATTAAAATCAAACTTGACGAAAAAGGGATACCATACGGCGAGGTATTGTCCGGCGGTATTTGATTTTTCGGAAGGATAAAGACGTGATATATTTTGATAACGCTGCAACGACTTGGCCTAAACCTCGTGCTGTAACCGAGGCTGTAAAACGTTCGCTTTCCGATCCGTTCGGTAACCCCGGGCGAGGTTCACATAAAGCGGCGGCGTCTGCGGCAAAGACCGTTTACGAGTTAAGAGAAGAAGCTGCGGAACTGTTCGGAGCGGATCCGCTGAACGTCGTATTGACCTCTTCGGCAACGCAGGGACTTAATTTCGCGATCAAGGGAGCCGCTCGAAAAGGCTGTACGATCCTTTTTTCCGATCTTGAACACAATTCGGTCAGACGACCTGTCCTTTCACTTCGCGATTCAGGTTATTGCCATACTGACATCTACGGTTCACACGGGGGAGATAATGAAAGAATAATCTCCGATTTGATCGCTAAGATAGAACCGGGGAATTGCGTAGTCGTTGCCAATTATGCGTCTAACGTGTGTAATCTCACTCTTCCTGTCTCGCAGATCGGCGAAATATGTAAAAAAACCGGAAGCGTCTTTATAGTCGACGCATCTCAAAGCGCCGGCCATTTTAACGTTGACGTTGAAAAAATGAATATATCCGTTCTGTGCATGCCGGGACATAAAGGGCTATACGGTCCTATGGGCACGGGACTCATGGTCTTTTCAAAATCCGCTGCGGAAAGTATTTCTTCGTTTTCCACACTGATCGAAGGCGGCTCCGGAGTCGATTCGGAAGACACCGGAATGCCGTCCGTATTGCCCGAACGGTTTGAGCCGGGTACTGTAAATGCTCACGGCGCTGCCGGATTGCTTGCAGGTATCCAATGGGTCAAAAGAACGGGAACAGCCCGTATAAGGAAAAATGAAAACAGGTTATGGCTTGATCTCTATGAAAGGACGTCGTGCTCGGACAGAATAACAGTATACGGAGACGGTACTCCCGGCGCGATATTCCCGTTCAATATAAAAGGAGTCCCGCCGTCTGAAGTCGGCAGACTCCTTGATGAAAAAGGAATATGCGTAAGGACCGGTCTTCATTGTTCTCCTCTTGCACATAAGACGCTGGGAACAGGCGAGGACGGGGCAGTGAGGATAAGTTTCGGTTTCTTCAATACGCTCCGTGAGACGGAAGAGGCTGCTGATAGAATACTGAAGATTGCGAAACAGTAAAAACTCTCCGGGTGAACCGGAGAGTTTATTATTTGTCAGTTTGAAAGATATCTCTCAAGCCATATAGTTCCGATATCCATCGCTTCGTTGAAGCCGCTCTTCATATCTTGCTTGACGATCCTCTCATGATCGGGAAGCGATCTGTCGGTGTTAAGAAGCTGAAGCAGTATTTTGTCGGGAACTTCATTTCCGTCAACCGACTTTGTGGTCATTATGATCATCTGCAGAAAATACTGTTCGTCCATACTTCCGTAGCAGATCACGTTTCCCTCACGAACGAGGGGACGACCTCTGTAGACGAGAAACTTTCCGTCAACGTCCGAAAATAGCTCGTATACTTTTTCTTCTTTTTTCACACTCATGTCGGGACTCACCTTCCTGTTCATATCAAAAACAATTTTACAGTATAATCCGCTCTTTGTCAATAGCGCGTAATAAGAACACGCGCTGCCAAGTATAAATTGAATGAAATATTGAAGAGGAGATTGACAGATGAAAACAATTCTGAAAATATCAATTGTACTGCTTGCCTTTCTATTGTTCTTTTCAACGGTCCCGATCTCTTTTGCGGAAGACGTTCTTCCTTTTGACGTAAATGCAAAGAGCGCTGTTCTTATGGAGGCGTCTACCGGTACCGTTCTATATTCAAAAAACGCAGACGAGGCTTTACCTCCTGCTTCGGTCACTAAAGTAATGACACTTCTGCTCATTATGGAGTCGGTAGATTCCGGCGCTCTTCCTCTCGACGAGATGATATCCGTTTCGGAATACGCCGCGTCGATGGGAGGGTCTCAGGTCTTTCTTGAGCCGGGTGAACAGATGAGCGCGGAGGAACTGATCAAGTGCGTCGTCATAGCATCCGCGAACGACGCGGCGGTCGCGCTCGCGGAGAGCGTGGCCGGGAGTGAAACGGCATTCGTCTCGTTGATGAATGAAAGAGCCGCGTCGCTTGGGTTGACTAATTCGCGTTTTGAGAACGTAACGGGACTGGACGACGATACAGTTGATCACGTGATGTCTGCAAACGATATCGCCGTTATATCCCGTGAGCTCATGAAACACGACAAGATCTTCGAGTTTTCAAAAACTTGGATGGATTCTGTCAGAAACGGGACGTTCGGTTTGACCAATACCAACAGACTGATAAGATTCTACAAGGGAGCGACGGGTCTGAAGACAGGGTCGACGTCTAAGGCTAAGTTTTGTATCAGCGCAACGGCGGAAAGAGACGGAATGCACCTGATAGCCGTCATTATGGGTTCAGAAACGCGTGATACAAGAAACGAAGCGGCGAAACAACTGCTTGATTGGGGTTTTGCAACATACACGGTATATAAAAACGAAGGAGGCAAAGTCGGTGAGATAACGGTTGCGGGCGGAAAAAAAGCAAAAACGTCAGTCAATTGTCCGCCGATCGTTATGCTTCTGCCTAAAGCAAAGCAGGGTTCAGTCGTTCCGGAGTACCTTTTCGAAGAAAAAGCAGCCGCGCCCTTAAAAGCGGGAGAAAAGATCGGAGAAGTCAGATACGTTTCGGGAGAAGAAGTAATTTCAAGCGCTCCGCTGACTGTATCGGATAGCGTGGAACGGGTCGGGTTTTTCGACGTTCTGATCGGCGTGTTGAAAGAGCTTCTTATGTAATGAAATATTTGTGACGAGAGTGTGATATTTTGTTATTTGCTATTGAAAAAAAACGCGTGATGTTGTATCATATAATTGATCGGTCGGAAAAATACGGCTGATAGCCGCAAATTCTGTTTTTCCGTCCGCTCGCACGGTAATAATACCTGCGAAGGAAAAGAAAAGGCTGACAATGACGATCAAACTCAATGAAAAATTCTTATCCTCATTCGTTAACGTTTCAAAGGACGGCGAGCCTAAAAGAACGGCTCATCTCGCTGAGTCTGCGTATAAACTCGTAAAAGAAAGATCGGGTGCAGGTTCCGACTTTCTGGGTTGGGTCGATCTCCCGGTCAATTACGACAGGGAAGAATATGAAAGAATTAAAAATGCTGCTGACAAGATCCGCTCCTCGTGCGACGTTTTTGTCGTCATTGGAATAGGCGGTTCTTACCTCGGCGCAAGAGCCGCTATAGAGTTCGTAAAGAGTCCTCTTTACAACAATTTGAAGAAAGATACCCCGGATATTTATTTTGCCGGCAACTGTATAAGTCCGTCTGCGCTTTCGGATATTTTGTCTGTCTGCGAGGGCAAAGACGTTTGCATTAATGTCATCTCCAAATCGGGTACGACGACAGAGCCTGCCGTTACTTTCAGGATCTTCCGCGAACTTCTCGAAAATAAATACGGAGAAGAAGGAGCCCGTGAAAGAATATTTGTTACGACAGACAGGAAACGCGGAAAACTCAAAGAATTCTCCGATAATAAAGGTTACGAAACTTTCGTCGTTCCGGACGATATCGGAGGACGTTATTCCGTGCTCACCGCTGTCGGTCTTCTTCCGATCGCCGTTGCCGGTATCGATACGGACGAGATGATGGCAGGCGCCGCCGAAGCGAGAGATGAGTATTCCTTTTTTTCCGCCTACGACAACGCAGCCGTCAGGTATGCGTTGCTCCGCAACATTCTTTACTCCAAGGGATACACGACTGAGATACTCGTTTCCTATGAACCCGCTCTTCAGATGTTTTCTGAATGGTGGAAGCAGCTTTACGGTGAGTCTGAGGGAAAGGATAACAAGGGTCTTTACCCCGCATCAGTCGTGTTTTCTACCGATCTTCACTCCCTCGGTCAGTACATACAACAGGGCAGACGATTCCTCTTCGAAACTGTTATCAGTTTCAACAAATCAAATAAAGAAGTTATCATACCCGACGATCCTAATAATATCGATGCGTTGAACTTCCTTTCAGGCAAGGGCCTCTCTTACGTCAATGAAATGGCTATGAAAGGTACTCTCGCCGCTCATAACGACGGTGGCGTACCGAATATCGTTATCGAGGCTGAAGACAGATCCGAGCGTACTTTCGGTCACCTTGTATATTTCTTCGAGATCGCTTGCGCCGTATCGGGTTATATGCTCGGCGTAAATCCGTTTGATCAGCCCGGAGTCGAGGCGTATAAAAACAATATGTACGCTCTCCTCGGTAAGCCGGGATATGAGGATAAACGCGCCGAACTCGAAAACAGGATCAAATAAAAAATGCCGTGCTTCGCGGCGGGGAGGATATATTATGATCAAACTTATCATAGGGGTAAAAGGAAGCGGAAAAACTAAAACTCTTATTGAAATGGTACATAAGGCGCTTTCCGAGACTAAAGGAGACGTCGTTTGTATCGAGAAGGGCGATAAATTAAGATTTGATATAAAATACCAGTGCAGACTTGTCGATACGGATCAGTATTTAGTTACCGATGCGGTGTCGCTTTACGGATTCGTTGCCGGAATCCTTGCGAGCAATCACGACGTATCGGATCTCTTCATCGACTCTGCTCTTAAGATATGTAAAAACGACTCCGGCGCTTTTGACGAATTCCTTATCAAGACTGACAAACTCGTCTCAGAACTTGGTGTGAATTGCCTCATAACGTCTTCGCTGCACCCGGACGATGCGACGGAAACGATGAAAAAGTATTTATAAAAATAATTCGCGGCGGTCAAGAATGACCGCCGCGTTTTTTTTATCCTTCTGCGTTTTCAGTTTCGGCTTCCGTTTCTGTTTCGGGATTAACGTCGACTGTGTTCGTGTAATTAACGTTGGCTGATCCGGTCTTGATCTTATAAGAGAATTGTTTATCTTCGGAATTTGATCTAACAGAATAACTTAAAGCGTCGATAATAGTTCCGTCGACAGTGATCGTACCGGATTTTGTCGTAATGTCAAACTCTGCGACGTCTCCGCGCGACTGGTTTGCAATATCTACGACGCCCGACTCTGTATTCAGGTCGATTTGGCGGATATCCGATGAAGTCGAGGTGAGCTTTGTCGATTCGGTTTCTGTTTTTAACAATCCGCAAGCGACAGAATCGAATATTCCTTCAAAAGAAGTCGAGTAAACGTAAATACCGGAACCTGCAGTGAAGCCCGTAGCTTCAACGGAAGCAGATTCTGCGTCGATCCTGAACTCCTTTTTTATCTGAACGTTATCAATATTCATAACAACGTTATTTCCTTTTACGGTCAACGATGATATCAGAGAAGAATCGCCGAGGTGAATGTTGATCGTCTTATCGCCCGATGCTTTCAATGAGTTCGGATTGAGAAGATTTCTGTATCCTTTGAAGCCGAAGCCGTTTTCCCAGATGTTGAACAAAGACTTAAGGCTTTCCGATTCGTTGAAACTTATTGCCTGAGAGGTCACTTCCAGGTCGTAAAGATTGGGATTGTAGTTGATGAATTCGATGTAAGAACCAATTTCTCCGCCCGTTACGTTTATCGTAGCGTTGCTGATTGAGAGCTCGATCTTGGAGATCTCGTCAGCAGAGAATTCCTGTTTTATGTACGGCACGCCGTCTTTAATCTGCGGAAAAAGGTCCATACCGTCTTTATTTGCCGTGGAATTTCCGATTAAACATAGGATCACGCCGAATATTACGAGAAGGGCGGCGATAATTAGCACGATTATCGATGCAGGTTTCATGCTCCGCCCCTCCTTTTATTCATTCTGTATTTTGCGTCCTTTATTCTTGATTTGATGTTGCGAATTCTTTTTTTGATCCATTTTTGCAGTTTCGGAATAAAGTTTCCTATCGCATTGTAGAGTATTACGCCTAAGGCTACGAATACTCCGCCTATGATGAATGAAAGACCTATTTCAAAGAAAGCGGCTCCTTTGAAGTAGAACAATTGAGATATACCGTAAACCAAACCAACGGCAAACAGAGCGACTCCCAAAACCGTAACTGCAATCAAAAGAACGACGCAAATGATACGCAGTATCACCGTGAAAACGTAGAAAACGCCGAAGAGAAAGACTTTGGCATTTGCTCCGGAGATAGCGCCGGATGATGCGGGGATCGGCTTTTCGTCTCTTATGCGTCGTGATTTGGTTTTCCCTACGAGTTCGTTGATTTCGTCTCCCCTTGGAACGTTTTCCGCGTCAAAATCGACCGGGACAACGCTGTCGGGACTTACATATTCCGGGAGTACGGTACTTGGAGCCGTAGAGATGCCGGAATTTATATTACCGTCGTCATCTTCGCGTTTCGACGATTCGTTAGACAGAACGAGCGTAACGCCGTCGGCAAGTCGATCGATCTCGCGCTTTATGTCCTCATCGCTTCTTCCGGCGAGAGATTCTTCGTTGACGGAAAAGGAGAGTATCCTCATATTCGTTTCTGCGGATTCTTTTGACATTCCTCTTCGCATAAGGGCTCTTCCAAGCGTTATGAGATATTCCGTCTTATTCACGCTGTAATATCGCCTCCTTCCGTAAGGAAATGTATGGAATGAACGTTTTATATGTGTTATAATAGCAATAGAAATCCGTAATCGACTATATTTTACCAAAAAGCGGAGTATATATCAAGTATGCGGAACAGAAAAAAGAAAAACGGGGAAAACAGACTTATAAATCTTTCCTCTTTGTTGATAACGCGCGATGAACTCTCGGGACTGCCTTCCTCCGTCGGGTTTGCCGACGGAGCGCCCGTTCGTCTCGAGATCGGATGCGGGAAAGGAGAATTCATCACCGGTCTGGCTCGAAGAGAACCGTGTTTCGGATATATAGCTATAGAACGAGTACCGGACGTCGCACTTCTCGCCTTAGAAAAATATGCAGGTTCGAGAGGACTCGGAAAGCTCGGGGATCACGGAGAATGGATCAGACCTGACGGGACCGCTCTTAAAGGGGACCGATGGGATATTCCGCTTGAACTTGCAGGAAACGTTCGGTTTTATATAGGAAAAGCCGAAGAATTTCTTGATGAAGTGTCGCCCGACACGTTTGAGGGTATTTACCTGAATTTCAGCGATCCCTGGAGTAAAAAAGGGTATGCGTCTCGCCGCCTGACGTATCCGTCATATCTTAAAAAATACGCTTCGCTGCTTAATGTGTCGGGGAAAATATACGTAAAAACAGACAACGACGGACTGTTTGATTTTACGCTTGAATCTCTTGACTCCGAAGGCTGGAAGGTCGAATTCATGACGCGCGATCTTCACTCTCCTTCCGTTAGCGAACAGATCAGATCTTCAAACGTCATGACGGAGTATGAAAAAAAGTTTACAGAGCAGGGAATTCCGATAAAATATCTCATAGCCTCGCCTCCTACCGAATAATTTGTTCCTTCCGGGAAAGAATTATCTACGGAGATGAAATCGAGAAGGAGCGCCTGACATGAGCGGAAAGCGCGATTCAAAAAGAGACGAGGTATACAGACTTCTTGCAGAAATGAATATCGTACCGGAAGAACGTGCGAGGAAGCAGATCGAAAACTACAGATTCGATGAAAACACAAAGATCACTCTCCATCCCGATATGATAGAACTGAGGACCGAGTTTTCTGACGGTCAGCGTCAGGTGATGGGAATTCCTATTCAGGCTGCAGATAAAAAGCGGTCCGGCAATTGATTGCCGGACCGTTGCTTTTTATGTTTCATCAGAGTTTGCTTACGATGTTTTCGGTATCAGAAGCGATCATGAGTTCTTCGTTTGTGGGAATGAGGTAAACCTGAACTTTCGAGTTGTCTGTGGAGAGTTTTACGATGTCGGGCTGATGGTGTGCTTTTGCATTCACTTCCTCGTCTATTTCTATACCGAAATATGAAAGTTCGGAACATACTCTGTATCTTAAATTCGGGTTGTTTTCACCCATTCCCGCAGTCCAAACTATCGCGTCAAGACCGTTCATCGCAGCTGTATAGGCTCCGATGAATTTCTGGATCTGATAAGCGATAACGTCAGTGGTCAGGATAGCACGCTTGTCGCCTTTTTCAGCGGCTGCTTCAATATCGCGGCTGTCGGAAGATATACCGGAAAGACCGAGGAAACCGCATTTCTTGTTCATGTACTCGTCCATCTCGGCAGGCGTGTAGCCCTCTTTTTCCATTATGTATGTTACTACAGCGGGGTCAATCGAACCGCAGCGCGTTCCCATGATTATACCGTCGAGAGGTGTAAATCCCATCGAAGTATCGAGGATTTTTCCGCCTTTGACAGCGGAGATAGACGAACCGTTACCGACGTGGCAGGTGATGATCTTGGTTTCTTCTGCGGGTTAGCCGAGGATCTTGATCATCTCGCGGGATACGAATCTGTGAGAAGTTCCGTGCGCCCCGTAACGGCGAACGTGATATTTCTCGAACATATCGTATGAGACGCCGAAAGTATAAGCTTTAGGAGGCATCGTCTGGTGGAACGCAGTATCGAAAACAAGCACTTGCGGCTTGTCGGGCATAACGTCCAGACATCCTTTAATACCCATAATATGTGCCCCGGTGTGAAGAGGAGCAAAACTGCGGCAGAGTTCAAGTTTTGCAAGTACTTCATCTGTGAGAAGAACGCTCTCGAAGAAGTAAGGACCGCCGTGGACTACGCGATGGCCGACTGCTTCGATCTCGCTCATATCGGAGATGACCGCGGCTTCAGAATTCGTAAGAATATCGATGACCGTTCTCATAGCGACGGAGTGATCGGGAAGGGAAAGCTCCTTTTTGAACTTTTCACCGTCTTCACCGCGTCTGTATTCGATCTTACCGTCAATACCTATTCGTTCGCAGATTCCTTTTGCGAGTACCGACTCGGTAGCGGTGTCAAATAGCTGATACTTGAGAGACGAAGAACCTGCGTTTACAACGAGAACCTTCATATAAAACTCCATTCCGCCGCGATTTGCGGCAATTTGACAGATCTTGAAAAATCTCCTATAATTATACTTAAATTAAGTATCATTTACAAGTGTAATTTTCCGTTTTGGAGGAATTAACAATTTATGAGCGGAGTCTGTGCCGTAATATGTGAGTTTGATCCACTCCATGCGGGTCACAAAAAGGTAATAGATCTCGCGAAAAGTACGTCCGACGTAGTTATTGCGGTACTCAGCGGGAATTTTACACAGCGCTCGCTGCCTGCAGCATTTGACAAGTACACGAGAGCACGCGCGGCGATCGCTTGCGGCGTCGATCTCGTCGTGGAACTTCCTTTCCCGTGGTCGTCATCCGGCGTTGAATTCTACGCGTTTGGAGGTGTATCGGTCGCGCTTTCTATCGGAGCGGACTCCTTATGTTTCGGGTCGGAATGCGGCAACGTTGATATAATCAAAAAGGCTTCTGAATACTCTTGCACTCCTGTCTTTATTGATGCTGCGTTCAATCATCCGAACGATTCTGAAGTCGGCGCTGCAAAAGCGATCGATGAAGCGTATCGCAAAGGCGGATTCAGTATTGGAAAAAACGATAAGCTTGCGATTGAATACTTGAAATCCGTTTTGCGGTCCGGGTGCGAAGGGATTACTTTCAGTACCGTCAAAAGAGACAATGACGTTCCGGGTGCGTCTGATATACGTGAGATCATCTCCGGAAAAGGCCTTTCGTCCGCAAAAGATCTTATCGAGCCGGAAGCTTATGAAGTATATTCGTCCGAATCCGCCGTTCTTTCATACCGCGACAGATTTGAACTGATTTCTTTTCTGTATTTCCGTTTTTTCTTCGACGGGGATTTCAAAGGGATTTTCGAGGCATCTGGAGGCGTCGGGAACAGACTTCTTAAAACCGCCGCATCGTCTGAGACGCATCGTGTTTTTTTCGCTTCCGCTTCAACTAAGAAGTACACCGATTCGAGGATCAGACGCGCCGCACTGTATTCAATGATTGGCGTTAAAAAAAGTGATTTAACGTCGCCTCCTTCCTTTACGTATCTTCTCGCAGCTAATGACAAGGGAAGAAATTATTTGTCTCAGCTCGGCAAAGCAAAGATCCACGTTATCACCAAACCGTCTGACGTTCCGTCCGATCCCGTATCAAGACAAATCGCGTTGGAAATGAAAGCGGACGAACTGTATTCTCTCTGCTGCGATCCTCCGGCTCCATATGGGAGATTCATCAGATCGTCTCCATTTATAAAATAAAAAGGACGCCCTCAGATTAAGGGCGTCCTTTTTATTTGGTTTTGAATATTCTTACCGCGTTTTCATAAGTTATCTCCGCAATGTGCTCGGGAGTAGTACCTCTGATTTCCGCGAGCGCTTTAACGATGAGAGGAAGATAAGCTGACAAATTGATATCTCCTCTGTGAGGAGAAGGCGCAAGGTACGGAGCGTCAGTCTCGATAAGGATCATATCGTCGGGAACGATCGCGGCGACTTCTTTGACTTCTCTCGCGTTTTTGAAAGTCACCGTTCCGCCGAATGAAATGCAGTACCCAAGCCGTACGAGTTGTTTGCTCATTTCAGCGCTCCCGGAGAAACAATGAAACACTCCTTTTACGTGGGGGTGACGTCGAACCGTATCAAATGAATCTCCGTGCGCTTCTCTGTCGTGAATGACGACGGGAAGGGAATACTTTGCTGCCAGATCAATCTGACTGTCAAAGAAGAACTTTTGTCTTTCCCGGTCAGTCCCGTCGTAATGATAATCCAGACCGATCTCGCCAAGCGCGACGACCTTGGGATGTGAAAGGAGCATTTCGGTTTCTTTAAGAAGCTTCCCGTCGTCCTGCGGATCAAATAATCTTATATCCGAGGGGTGTATACCTACCGCGGCGTAAATGAAATCGAATTCTTCAGCAAGCTTCAGAGTAGAAGCGTTCGTTTCGGGTCTCGTACCGGCGCAGATTATCCTCTCGACGCCGGTTTCTCGTGACCGGCAGATCGCGCTTTGGGCTCCGCCCGGAAATTCGGCCGCGAATTTCGGATCGTCGTAATGAGCGTGCGTGTCGAATAAACGCATGTTATCTGACTCTTTCTCCGAGAGGCGTATCGTCGGAGAGGAAAACGACTCTGACTTCTTCTTCGCCAGAGGCGAGGATCATACCTTGAGATTCGACTCCGCAGAGAACAGCCGGTTCAAGGTTCGCCACGACGATCACCTTTTTGCCTATGAGGTCTTCGGGTTTATAGTATTTAGCGATACCGGATACGACCTGACGCGTCTCATATCCGAGATCAAGTTTCAGTTTGAGAAGCTTTTTTGCTTTCGGAACAGGCTCGCATTCAATAACTTTTGCAGTCCTCAATTCCGTTTCAAAAAACTTTTCAATGTTGATGGCAGGCTGCTTTTCGGGCGCTGCGATCATTTTTTCTTCAGCGGCCTTAACTTCGGCTGCTTTCTTTTCTATTTCCTCGAAAAAAGCTTTTTCATCGATCCTGCGGAACAAAGGGAAAGAAGAAGCAACGTGAGCGCCGGGTTTTAAACCCCCGAACGATAACACTGACTCGTAATCTTTTGCGTCAGTTTCGATTTGATCGAAAATGGAATCGACAGTTCCGGGAATCACCGGATAGAGCAGTATCGCGGCAGTCCTGATCGTTTCAAGAAGGTTATAGATCACCGTTCCCAGTCTGCCTATGCTCGTTTCATCCTTCGCAAGGATCCACGGCGTCGTTTCATCGATATATTTGTTAGCGCGTTTCAGAAGATCGAAAACGTCGGAAATCGCGTCCGCAATATGAAAATCGTCCATTTTATGCGTGAAATCCGCGACGGTTTTTTTGACGGTTTCTTTCAGATTTGCGTCGGGACCTTCGTCACCTGCCGGGGACGGAATGATCCCACCGAAATATTTTTCGGTCATTGCTATCGTACGGCTGACAAGGTTACCGAGGTTGTTCGCCAAATCGGTGTTGTATCTGTTTATGAATGCTTCGTACGTGATTGAGCCGTCGTTTGCGTATGGCATTTCGGATAATGCGTAATAACGTACTCCGTCCACTCCGAAGGTTTTTGCCAAGTCGTCGGCGTATATTACGTTTCCGCGGGATTTCGACATCTTATCCTGACTGGAATTGAACCAGGGGTGTCCGAAAACCTTCTTCGGAAGGGGAAGATCAAGCGCCATCAGAATGATTGGCCAATAGATCGTATGGAATCTTACGATATCTTTTCCGATAATATGGACGTCAGCGGGCCAGTATTTTCTGAATAAATCGGGCTGTTCTTCGTTGGCGGGATCATACCCGAGCGCCGTGATATAGTTTATAAGTGCGTCAAGCCAAACGTAAACGACGTGCTTGGGATCGAGCGGGACCTTAACGCCCCAGCTGAACGAACTTCTCGTAACGCAGAGATCCTGAAGACCTCCATCGGCAAGAAGAAAATTATTCAGCATTTCTTTTTTTCTTGATTCCGGTTCAATAAAACCGGGGTGTTCCTCAATATACTTTATAAGTTTGTCGGCGTATTTGCTCATTTTAAAAAAATAAGCTTCTTCTTTTGCGCGTACGACCGGTCGTCCGCATTCCGGACATTTTCCGTCTACGACTTGAGAATCCGTAAAGAATGACTCGTCCGGCGTACAGTACCAACCCTCGTATTCACCCTTGTAAATATCGCCTTGCTCATAAAGCTTGCTGAAAATATGCGCTACTGCCTTTTCGTGATAATCGTCGGTAGTTCTTATGAACTTATCGTATGAGGCGTTCATAAGATCCCAAATGCCTCTTATCTGCTTCGAAACGCCGTCGGCGTATTCTTTCGGTGAAATACCTGCCGCGGCCGCTTTTTCTTCGATCTTTTGTCCGTGCTCGTCTGTTCCGGTACAAAAGTACACGTCAAACCCGCGCTGCTTTTTGTATCTTGCGACCGCGTCGGTCATTATGACCTCGTAAGTGTTTCCGAAGTGCGGTTTGGAAGATGCGTAGGGTATAGCCGTTGTTATATAATACTTTTCTTTCATCTTACTGTCCTTTCTTCTTAACGTTCGCGGAGAACTTTTTCTCCGGCGGCGTAAATATCAATTATTTTCGGTTCATCCTTGCTGTCAAGGATTAAGAGGTCGGCTCTCAAACCCGGAAGCAGTCTGCCGCAAACTTTCGCTATGTTTACCATATCGGCGGGATTCGACGTTGCTGCGGGAAGAGCTTCCTCGAGCGGAAGACCTGTAAATTTCATATAGTTGGAAAGAGCGGTGAACAGATCGAGCGTGCTGCCCGCGAGAACTCCGTCATGTGTCGTCGCTTTGCCGTTTTTGACCGTTACGGGTAGTCCTCCAATCGAGTACTCGCCGTCGGAGCATCCGGCGGCTTCCATAGAATCGGTGACAAGAACGAATCGGTCGCGCGGCTTAAGTCTCGACGCCATTACGATCATTTCGGGTCTTACGTGCTCTCCGTCGCAAATGAATTCGCTGTAGGCGTCGTCGCTGAGAAGGGAACTGACTGCGCATCCGGGTTCTCTGTGATGGATCGCTCTCATGCAGTTGAACGTATGCGTGAATGATCGAGCTCCGCGCTTTACTGCGTCATCGGCTTCTTCGTACGTAGCGTTCGTATGAGCTATTCCGTACGTCGCTCCGAATGAAGTGACGGTCTCAATGAATTTTCCGTCGGGATCAAGTTCGGGCGCGGCCGAAACGTGTATCGGTAAGGGGCACATTCGTTCCAGTAAAGTAATTATCTGCCCGTCGTCTGGCGGTGAGAGAAGTTCCGGCGCGTGAGCACCTTTTTTTTCTGGATTGAGGTATCTGCCCTCGAGGTGGATACCGGCTATCGTGGCTTTGCCAGGCTCAGGATTTCTTTTTCCGTTGATCCTGTCAGAGGATGAGAGAAGTCCGTCAAGGGGGGCGGACGCAAGCGTTGCCATCAGCGTAGTAGTCCCGCACAAAGCGTATGACCTCCGCATCAGATCGATCTGGTCTGATGCTGCGCTTATGAAGTCGTATCCTGCGCGGCCGTGCGTGTGTACGTCAATCAACCCGGGGACGAGATATTTTTCGGTACAGTCAATTATCTCACAGCAGTCGGGAATATCAACTGTATTTAAAGATTCGATCAAGGCGTCGTTGATGATCATATTCATTTTTCTGAAAGAAAGAGATGAAGTATCAAAGATGTATCCGTTCTTTAACAGTTTCTTCATTACGATCCCTCCGACGTTTAATAATCTAACTACAACATATTATAACAGAAATATTATCTGAAAACAAGAAAGTACTATTGTTTCCGCCCTGTATATTCGTCATATATACTGCTCTTCGGAACTCCTCTGATCTTAGCCGCTGCTTTGATCGCATCCATCCTTGACAGTCCGGTCGAAATCAGACAGTCAACGTGTTCGGTTATGCTTTCGGGATAATCGGAATCCTTTCCGGTTGATGATCCTTCCAAGATAAGAACGTATTCTCCTCGCGGCTCTTTTTCCTCATAATAATCAATCGCGGCTGAGAGGCTGGTTCTGATTATTTCTTCATTTAGTTTTGTCATCTCTCTGCAAAGGCTGATTTTTCGGTCTCCTAAAGAATTCAGCAATTCTGTTAAAGTTTTTCTGATCCGATGCGGCGCTTCGTAAAGGATGACGGTTCGGCTCTCTCTGGCTAATTCAACGAGTCGTTCGCGCCTCTTTTTGTTATCCGTCGGTAAGAAGCCTTCGAATACAAACCGTCCGGCGGTTAGGCCCGATACTGTGATTGCTGCGATAGCAGCGCATGCGCCGGGAATGGAAATAACTCTTATTCCGTTTTCTATAGCGATTTTGACAAGATCTTCTCCGGGATCGCTTATCGCGGGAGTTCCCGCGTCTGTTACGAGCGCGCAGCTTTCTCCGTTCTTTATACGTTCGATGATCTTCGGCCCTTTTTCCTCTTTGTTATGGTCATAGTAAGAGATCAGTTCAGAAGAGATCCCAAGCCTATTAAGAAGAAGACCTGTCTTTCTGGTATCCTCAGCAGCGATGAAATCCGCTTCGGATAATACTTTTACGGCTCTCTCGGTAATATCGCTCATATTTCCGATGGGAGTCGCCACTAAATATAGCGTCTGTTTGAGTACGGCGTTTTTCTCGGCGTTTTCACTCATTTTCAGATTCTCCGATTTATTCAATTTCAGCGGAAAAGATGTTCGAATGAGAAAGTATCATATATTTCAGCGGCATCGGCTGTGTATTTATCGCCTCCGCGTTTTTCGTAAATGATAAGAGGGCGAGAGTATATCAATCCCGTTGACGCTCCCGATTTACCCTCGACGAGAACGAGCGAAGGTGGCGCGTCGCTGAAAGGAAGAATATAAACGATTCTTTTAGGTTCAATTTTTGCGTCTCTCATTGCGCAGAACAGATCGCATATTCGTTCGGGGCGCCATACGACGCTGAACGTACCTCCGTATTTAAGGATCCTTGAAGCTGATCGGCAGAAATCTGATATATCTCCGTTCAATTCTCTTCGCGCGGCGTTAAGTTCGTCGCTTTCGTTTTCTTTACCCGTTCCCGGTTTCATATAAGGCGGGTTAGAAAATACGACGTCGACCTGCCCCCCTGTTTTTTCAGGAAGTATCTCTCTGACGTCGGCGCATATCACTTCGATACGGTCGGAAAGACAGTTCAGTTCAGCGTTTCGTTTACATATTGAAGCTGTCGTTTCTCGCAGCTCAATCGATTTAATACTTGAGAATTTTCCTTTTTGAGCGCACAAAAGGGAAACTACTCCGCATCCTGCTCCGAGTTCGGCGGCGCTTCCGGAGGGAGATGATTTTGTAAACGCGGCGAGAAAAAACGAGTCGGTTCCGAAAAGCAGACCGTCCTTCAGGCTGATAAGAGTCAGATCTTCGTTGATCCGATCGGCTCTCTCTGTTTTCGGGTTGAATAAATGATCTGTATTTTGATGTGGTATCTCGTTCATTTATGCCTCCGTAATAATAAAAGCGAAGTGGAATGAGTTCCCTCCGCTTTTATTATTGATTTTATAGCCGTTCAGGCATCCTGAACGGGAGCGCCGACAGGGCAGACACCCGCGCAAGCTCCGCACTCGAGGCATTCCTCGGGGTTGATCTCGAATTTATCCCCCGCTTCGGAAATGCAGCCGACGGGGCATTCAGCCGCGCAAGCTCCGCAAGCGATGCACTCATCTGAAATTTTGTATGCCATTTCAAAATCCTCCTTTCAGATTTTCCACATCATTGTATCACACATCGTGACAAAAATAAATACTTTCGAATAAATTATTTGGAATTTTGTTTTATGACGGTCAGATCATCTCTGTCGAATACTTTGACTGTTTCTCCGTTTTGAGTCGGAATTCTGACTTTTACGAGGCCCGTGAGAGGACTTGATTCCGTTACCGTTCCTTCTCCGTCCGGAGTGATGACTTTAGCGTCGACTTTCGGAGTTTTTTTGATCCCCGCTTCATAGTTCTCGTGTTCGTAACGCAAACAGCACATAAGTCTTCCGCACGTTCCGGATATTTTGGCTGAATTAAGAGACAGGTTCTGTTCTTTTGCCATTTTGATAGAGACCTGTGCAAAATCGGTTAGGAAAGAGGAACAGCAGAAAGGTCTGCCGCAAATCCCGATACCTCCCAACATTTTTGCTTCGTCTCGGATACCGATTTGACGAAGTTCGATCCTTGTTCTGAAAACGGACGCAAGATCCTTTACGAGTTCTCTGAAATCGACCCTGACTTCAGCCGTAAAATAGAAAGTGAGTTTTGAACGGTCGTGAGTGTATTCCGCTCCGATGAGTTTCATCGTCAGTTCGTGCTCTTCGATCTTTTTACGGCAAACGTCAAGCGCTTCCTTTTCCATCTCAAGGTTCTTTTCGTGCTGAACGATATCAGATTCGCTTGCGGCACGGACGACGTTTCTTAAGGGCGGAACGATTTCCGAGGAAGGAACGTGCGTATTTGATAATGTAATGTGTCCGAACTCTATTCCGCGCGCCGTTTCAACGATGGCGGCGTCTCCTTTTTTCAGAGTAAGGCCGTTCGGAGAAAAGTAGTATGTCTTTCCGTTTCCGTTGAATTTCAGACCGATGACTTCCGTCATCTTTTCGCCTGTTTCATTTTCAACAGGAACTGCCTTATTTTCGTTATTGTCCATTTGTGTCTCCGTTCCGCAGCCCTTAAGGCGGCATTTTTGGGGTTTACTTCCTGCATTTGAAGATCAGATCGTAAATAACTGTTTTGGGAGTTACGTTCGATGATATCAGAGTGAGCGCTTCGGTCGTCAGGTCGAATACTGAAACAAGTCTTGCGAGTGATACGGTCTTGAGGGCGTCTTTGTTTTCCGCGGAAAGAACAGACCCGTTTTTCGTTTCGGGAACTTTTTTACATCTTATCATTCCTGCGACAGCCGCAGTTACGGACGTTAGGATTTTTTTGCCGTTTCAAATCCGTCTGATAGATAAGGAGTAATAATTTCAAGTGCATCGGACGTTTTTCCTTTAACAAGCATTGCGGAAAACTGTTTTATTGTTTCGGAGAAGTTGTCGTCTTTTGAACCGAAATCGGTAAATATCCGTTTGGCTTCTCCGAGAGAGCCGTTTGATCCTTCGATCGCGCTTTCATATCGTTCTTCAAGATCGGGGACTGTTTTTCCCGGTTGTGAGATACCGGATAAAAATTCTTTTATCCTTTCCGGAGAAAAGAGTTCCATCCTCAAAGTGACGGCTCTGCTTTTGATTGTATCCAGAAGTGCTTCCGCGTTTTCCGTAAGCAAAAAGAAAGTTACGAAAGGAGGCGGTTCTTCAAGAGAGATCAGAAGAGCGTTCTGCGCCTGTGCAGTCATAAGATCGGCGTCTTCGATAACGTATACCTTTTTATCGGAATCGTTTGGCGTGACGTAGAGATCCTCTCTGATTGCGCGAATCTTGCCGACTCCTATGGACGCTTTGTCTTCTTTTGAAACTACTATCAAGTCTGCGGAAATACCTTTGATGATCCTTCCGCACACGGGACAGACACCGCATGGAAGAGGATATTTTTCGTCTGTCCTGTGTTCACACGCAAGCGCTGCTGCGGCGAGAGTCGCTGCGGTATGTTTGCCTGACCCTTTAGGACCGTCAAGGATATAGGCGTGAGAAGCAGCCCCCGTTTCGATCGCTTCGCCCAACGTCTTTTTGAGCCGTTCGTTTCCGAATAACGGTTTGAATATTTCTCTCATTTTCCGGATTATTCAGTTGCGATGAGTATCTTTATCGGCGATTCTTCATCTATTTCGACTGTGGCTATAGGTTCCGTAACCTCTCCGACGGAAGACAATGTTTCATTTGCTACGTATTCGCTCCAGCCTTTTGGTATCTCGCCTTTTTCAAATTTCAGGACGATCCTGTCCATGATCTCGAGGCCGGCGTTTTTGCGAGCATCCTGAATGTTTCTGACGATCTCGCGCGCGATCCCCTCGCGCTTCAACTCATCGTCTACGGTAAGATCGAGGGAAGTAACTATACCCGATCCGCTGGCTACGAACATTCCGTCTTTAGCCTCGTATTTAATGAGGATTATATCCTGTGAGAATTCTTCTTCCGTACCGTTTATATCGAGTTTCACCTTACCGTCCGTGAATGAATACGTCCCGGATTTAACGGCTTTGATGATGTCGGGTATTCTGTCGGGATACAGATTTCTGATCTCGTTGAAATTAGGATCGTATCTGACTGTGGCGATGTCGCCGACGTCTTCCAGGATCTCGACCTGTTTGACGTTCAGCTCTTCAGCTATTACAGAAGAATAATCTTCGACACGGGACGACTTATCGGGGTCGGAAAGTGCGACTCTGAGAGTTCTAAGCGGCTGACGGTTTTTGACCCTGTTCTTCTGCCTTATAGAGCGTGCGAGCGTTATAATCTCACGCACGAGGTCGATATCTGCCGCAAGTCCGTCGTTCCTGAACTTGTCCGGTATCTGAGGCCAATCGTCAAGATGAACGGATTCTTCTCCCGTAAGTATCTTATAAATCTTTTCAGATACGATCGGCGCTGCCGGAGCGAACAGTTTTGTTAGATTGAGAAGAACGTAGTAAAGCGTATCGTATGCGCTCTTTTTATCCTCGTTCATTCCCGCTGTCCAGAATCTTCTGCGCGAACGTCTTATGTACCAGTTCGTAAGACCGTCGACCAGCGAGACGATATATTCGACGTATCGGTTGACAGAGTATGAATCCATACTTGATGTGATCGCTTTTTCGGTCTCGTAAAGTTTTGCAAGTATCCATTTGTCAAGCGCGTTATCGCTCGAAGGGACATTGTCGGGATCGGGTTCAAAGCCGTCGATATTTGCGTAGGATATAAAGAAATTGCAGGCGTTCCAGAAGGGAAGAATTATTCCTTGGTATGCGTCGAGTATACCGGCCTCGTCAAAGAGCAGGTCGCCGATAAGCATCGCACCGCTCTGGTAAAGGTAAAGCCTGAAGGAGTCTGTTCCGAACTTTTTCATGAGCTCCATCGGGTCTGTATAATTCTTCGACGACTTAGATAGTTTTTTTCCGTCTTTCGCAAGTATCGTTCCGTGTACGACGCAGTTCTTGAACGCGGGCCTTTCAAAGAGGGCTGCTGCAAGAACGTGCAGATAATAGAACCAGCAGCGGATCTGTCCGGTGTACTCGACTACGAAATCCGACGGGAAGTGTTCTTCGAACCATTCTTTATTCTCGAACGGATAATGTTTCGATGCAAAAGGAACGCTTCCGCTCTCGAACCAGCAGTCGAGAACTTCGGGAACGCGTCTCATAACGGCGCCGCACTTGGGGCAGGGGAAAGTAACTTCGTCCATATACTGTCTGTGAAGATTGTCGAGTTGTTTCCCCGATACTTCCTTTATCTCGGCTATGCTGCCTAAAACTTTTTGTTCACCGCAGTCCGGGCAGTTCCAAATCGGGATAGGGGTGCTCCAATATCTGTTTCTTGAAATATTCCAGTCTCTCGCGCCGGCGAGCCAGTTTCCAAATCTGCCGTGTTTGACCGTTTCGGGAACCCAGTTGATCTTTTCGTTGTTTTCAAGCAGCTGGTCTTTGATCTTTCCGATATTGAAATAGTACGCGTCCATCGCTTTATATATGAGAGGACGTTTACATCTCCAGCAGTGAGGATAGTTGTGTTCTATCGTTCCGTCTGCAACTGCTTTTCCGTTTCCGTAGAGGAATTTGATGATGACCGGGTTCATTTCGATGACGTTCTTTTCTTCATCTGGGGAATAAAAGTCGGTCACTTCTTCCGTGAAACGGCCCTTGGAATCTACGGGGTTAACAAGAGGAATATTATTCTTTTTGCACGTCCAATAGTCATCTTCGCCGAATGCGGGAGCGGTATGGACGATACCGACGCCTTCGTCAGCGCCTACGTAATCAGCGGAGACGACTCTGAACGCGCCTTCATCTTTTTTGTCGGAAAAGTACGGGAAAAGCGGTTCATATGAGATTCCAAGCAAATCTGAACCTTTGCAGGTTTTTAGAACGGCGGGTTCATCACCGAATACTTTCGGGAAACCGCCGATCGTTGCTGAACACGCAACGTAAACGGCTTCACCCACGTCGACGAACGAATAGTCAAGATTCTCCCCGACGGCGAGACAGAGGTTTGAAGGAAGCGTCCAGGGCGTAGTTGTCCACGCAAGAAAGTACACCGGTTTTCCGTTTTCGGTAAGATCCGTAGCGAAACGTGCGATCAGCCACCTGTCCTGACGCGGCCTCGTCGAATCGGATTCTCTCGTATCGGATATTGAGAGTGAAGTCTCACAGTGGGTACAGTAGGGCGTTACACGGTAATCGCGGTAAATCAGTCCCTTGTCGTAACACGTTTTGAAAGCCCACATAACGCTTTCCATAAAATCACGGTTCATCGTCTTGTAGGCACCGTCATAGTCGACCCATCTTGCCATCTGTTCTACGTATTCACGCCATGCCTCGTTGTTAGCTGAAACGATCTCATAGCATTTTTGGTTGAAAGCGGCAATTCCGAGGGAACGCTCGATCTCGTTTTTATCGTTTATCCCGAGTTGGCCTTCAGCCTGGTTTTCGATAGGTAGACCGTGGCAGTCCCAACCCCATACGCGCGGCACGCTGTATCCCCTCATAGTCCAATAGCGGGATATCAAATCTTTTATGAAAGAAACGAGAACAGTTCCGTGATGAGGTTTACCCGTAGGAAAAGGTGGACCGTCGTAGAAAACGATCTCCCCTTTTTTATTTTTTGTTACCGATTTGGTGAACGTTCCGTCCTTTTTCCAGAAGTCGAGTATCTCCGGCTGGATCTTGCTGAAATCCGGCTTTGGAGAGAGTTCTTCAAAGCTCATTAAAGTCTCCGTTCCGCCGCTTTATGAGCAGCTCGTGATTTTCCGACATATAACTGTCATTCAGTATTTCGCTTAACAATTTATTATATCATTCATAAAAACAAAGGTCAATCATTTTTCATTCCTTTGTTCAGCGTTTTTTTAAGAATCTACTTTTATAAAACTGGAAATACCTTTAAAAAATCACTCGGCCGCTTTGACATATTGTGAAATTAGTGTTGAAATCCATATTGTTTTGTTGTATAATGCTTAAGATAAAAAGGAAACGGAAAGGAGGGAACGATACGATGAAAAAATCCGACGGCAAGCGGATTTCTGGTATTATTTCAAACAGCAGAGTCCTGTCGTTTTTTGATAAACTGTGTACGGGCGCTCACGAAAAGGTCAAAACGGGTCTGTTCGCCCGGATATTTTGTTCATATCCCGAAGGCAAAAAAGTAAAACAAAAATTGAAAAAGAGCCGCACGTTCAGAAGCAAAGTCGCTGAGAAGATTGAAAATTCAGTATTGACTGCTTTTTTCAGCAAACTGCTTGTGTTCTTTATTGAGTGCCGATTGAAGGTCTACGGTTCGTTTTTGTTTGCATTTTCAGCATTTTCGGGCGTTTATTCTCTGTTGAGCGTAGTGTTGTGTAATAGTGGAGTTATCGGTGGTTGTTG
>JAFWPR010000054.1 GCA_017545225.1 Clostridia bacterium | reverse complement strand
GGCGACTCCTCGCTCGACGTAGATCGGCACGTCGGACGGCTTGACCCAAAAATACCTGACTCCGGCGTCCGCGTTCTCGAAGAGAAGCTTGCGTCCCGGGTCCTTTATCGAGGGGCAGTCGTACCCGATCTTCTCGAAAAGATCGTATACTTTATCGCCCAGCCGCCCTTTGGGCAGGGCGACGTTGACTATGTTCTTCATCTGTTCCTCCGATCACCGGTCCGCGGCGAGACTGAATTTTACGTTTTCGTCCCCGCAGCCGTTTTCCGCCGGGTACGCTTCAAGCAGGTCGGTCGACACGGCGAAGCCGATACCGCCGTCCTTTTTGCCCATTCCGCGGAGCAGTCCGTCGTACGCGCCGCCGGAAAGGACGCTCTTCGGGATCCCGTCGAGGTATCCGCGGAAGACGATGCCCGTGTAATAGTTCATATCTCCGCCCACGGAGAAGTCGATCTTTATCTTTTCTTTCACCTCGGGGTCGAGCGATCCGAGTATTCCGAAGAGTTCGTCGAGCGCCGCGTCGTCCCCGCAGATCGAGTAAAGTTCGTCCCGAATCTCGTCGGGAGAGCCGTAAACGGCGGACAGAGCGATAAGTTTTTCGACCGCGTCGCCGGGTAGGCCCGCCTCGTCGCCTGCGCGCCTGATCTCCGGGGCGTTCCTTTTTTCCATATATCCGAGCAGTTCGCCGAAGAGGGCGGGATCCGCGCCCGCGGAGCGGAGGATGCCCGAGACGACGCCCATATGCGAGACGGCGAGGAGCGTCTTTCTGCCCGACGCGATCACGTCGAGCGACCTGCCCGCGAGGCAGACGGCCTCTGCTACCGCCGCGGCGTCCACCGCGCCGATGCACTCGAGCCCCGTCTGCGTTATCTCGCGGAAACCGTTGCCGTCGCCGTAATCTCTGTAAACGCTCTCGTTGTAGTAGACTTTCGTTACGTCGCGGCCGTCGCGTCCCGCGTTCTTGACGATCGAGAGGGTAACGTCCGGTTTCAGCGCCATCAGCCGTCCCGTGCTGTCCGTGAAAGTGAGCACCGACTCGGAGGTCAGAAACGACTTGCACCCCGCGTAAAAATCGTATTCTTCGAATTTGTTCACCTTGAAGCGTTCGTACCCGCGGCTCTCATAAAGAGCGCGAAGACCGAAGACCGCGCGCTCCGCGCGGGTAAGGGTGAATTTTCCCGATTCCGTCATCATAGGGACCTCCGTGTTTTTCGATGGATATATTTTACCACTTTAGCACGGTAAAGTCAACCGTAATATAAGGGAAATCGCACTCAATATTAAACAAAACGGTTGACAAAACACGGCTCCGTTATGTAAAATATCATCAAGGAATACTATTTCCGGAAAGGATGGGTATATTTTATGGGTATTTTCGACAGCATCAAAAAAGCGGTGAACGACGTCGCTCCGTCGGTCGGTAACAAGAGCGCCGACGTCGTCTTCGCGACTCTTCCCGAGGATCTGGCGGGCTTCAAGGCGCTCCCGCAGGCGGCGCTTTCGTCGCCGTTCGACACCGCGGCGCTCACGGTCCTCGCGTTCTGCTTCTATCCGCACGACGCGGAGCTGAGCCTTTCGATGCTCGATTTTCTTCGCGGTCCGCGTCCGCTGAGTGATTACGACAAGCAGTTTATCAAAGACCGCTTCCGCGACAAGGATTACGTTCCGAGATCGTATTTTCACGGAGCGACCCCGCAGAACGACTATCAGCCCTCCGAGCCGTATACGATCACCGTTTTCGAGAATCCGTATTCGAAGATCGCCGAGAATATGCTGAAACTGCATATCAATTCCGGCGGCGCGGACAGCCCGAGACAGGTCGACGTGCGCCTTGCGAAAGACGGCAAATGGTATCTGTGGGAGCAGTATCTGCTCTCCGACATAAGACAGCCCGAAAGCGCGAATCCGTGGGCTTGACGAGGCGCAGCGAATGGATATTATCGGAAAATGGAAAGTAAACAAAGTCCTGCAGATGGGTGACGCGGGCTCCGAGTGGCGGACGAGAGACGAAGTAAAAGACGTCGAACCCGAGGACGTCGACGAGATGTTCCGTATGATGATGGTCTTCGAGGAAGGCGGCAGGGCGTATTCCGTCATGCAGATCCCCGAGGGCGTTTCACAGGAAGAGATCGACGCGGCGGTCGCCGAGGGCGAGATAAAACTCTGCGGCGACGGACTTATTGCGCTCGACGAGAGCGAATGGCGGGAACAGGACGGCAAGATCTTCTATAAAACGTCGGTGCGCGGCGAGATCTTCGGAGAAGAGGTCGACCCGTGGACGGAATTGAAGGAAGCCGACGGCGGATTTGAGCTGATGTTCTCGCGATATATAAAAGCATAAAAACAAGGGCGCTTCGGCGCCCTTGTTAAATTGACAATGGAAAATGGACAATGGACAGTTGAAGAAGAAAAATCGCCCGAAGGCGATTTTTCTTCATTTTAGTTTATTTGTTAATCCGCGGATTTGGTCGTTTTGATAATTGACGTCAGTATTCTTTCAATTTCTGCGCAATCATCCGAGAGTGTTTGGTATTCGCTGTTTTCAATATACCCAGTTCTGTTGAGAAGCGTTAACCAGTAACGTGTTTCAGCAGCTTCTTTTAATGAGATCGAGGCTTTTGAAATAAAGTCTGCTTTACTTTGCGCTTGTTGGGATTCTGCAATATTTGCTCCTATACTTGTTCCGGCCCGTATCAATTGCTTTGTTAACACGTATTCTTTATGAACACTTGAGATCTTCTTGTATAACTCTACAATCTTTACCGCAAAATCCAGACTCTTTTCTTCGATCGGATTACCCAATCTTCACCCTCCTTCTCATTGTCAATTGTCAATTGTCAATTGTCAATTCAATCCAGCGGCTGTATCCAGATATTGCGATAAGACACCGGGCACGCGTGATCCTGCAGGAGCAGCGGACCGCGCTCCACGACGTGATCGTATACTCCGCCCGGATTGTTCCTCGGCAGGATCCTGTTGTTGTGGATCACGACGCCGTTGTGGAGGACCGTTATGATCGCGGGGACCTTGACCGTTCCGTCCTTTTCGAGGATCGCCGCGCGGACGACTATATCGTAAGTCTGCCATTCGAGCGGTTTGAGAGACGCGTTCGTCATCGGCGGGAAGATGCCGTAGATCGCGCCGCATTCGTCGAGCTTCGGCTCGTTGCCCCATGAGTCGAGCACCTGGATCTCGAAACATCCGTGAACGTAGACGCCGCTGTTGCCCTTCCACTGGCCTTCTCTATCCGGCTGATCCGGGATGCGGAACTCAACGTGGATATGCGCGTCGCCGTATTCGTACTTTGAGACGAGGTGACCGTGGGTAACGGTCATGACGCCGTCCTTCACCTCCCACGCCGCGGGGGTTTTTTCGTCGGGGCGCTCGTCGTTCCACGTGTAGAAACCGTCGAGACTCGTGCCGTCGAAGAGGATGACTTTATCTTTCATTTGTCGTTTGCCGCGCGGGAGATTATTTGCGAGACCGCAGCTCCGCGCGTCCCTTTTCCATGAGATTATTTTACAACAAACAGGAAGGAAATGTCAAGGAAATAAAGGGATGAACCGACCCGTTCCACGGATCGGAACGGCGAGTGAAATTTTTTCGCCTCAACCCCTTTATTTTTTCGGAAAGATGTGGTACAATAATGCGCGTGGAGAAAGAAACATCTCCGCAAAAACCGAATACGGGCCATTAGCTCAGCTGGGAGAGCGCCAGGTTCGCAATCTGGAGGTCATGGGTTCGATCCCCACATGGTCCATACGCAAAGGACACCCCGACAGGGGTGTCCTTTGCGTATGATCCGCTACGCGGATCACCCATGAAAGAATCGCGGAGCGATTCTTTGGCCACTTCGCCCGGTGTTTTCAAGAAACGCTGTATTTAAGCGAAGTGGTGGGTCACGATCCCCGTCTTCATTATTACGGTACCTTCATTAACTCATTCTCCAAATCTATTCTATCTTCACGGTGCCAAAACCATACGCTACACGAACGCGCAACGCGTGGGTTGCGATCCCCACATGGTCACCCCGACTATCTTCATTGTGACCGCTCGCGCGTGCGGGGGTTCGATCCCTCAAAAAGCGAGGAATAGCGGATACAATATGGGTATCTCGGACTATCTTCATTGTGAATGCCTGCGCTCTTTACGCGAAGTGGTGGGTCACGATCCCCCTCTTTACTTTTCAGTATCTTCATTAGTTCGCCGCTTCAAAAATGTTCTGTCTTCATGGCGCACGGTCCAAACCCGCGAAGCGGGTTTTTCTATATTGTGCTGTCGTGCTTCAATTCGCTTTTTCGGAAACATTTTTCTCCTATTCGTTCCTGATTCATTTTGGATATTTTCTATCATTTCGCCAAACGGTATATTTACATCCCGCGCCGATTCTGTTAAACTGTTGTCAGGAAAAAAGGAGGAAATGACGATGTTTATCGGAGGGCAGATCGCAAAGTTCAGAAAAGAGAAGCGCATGACGCAGGAGCAGCTTGGCGGAGCGGTCGGGGTAACGAATCGTACCGTTTCCAAGTGGGAATCCGGAACGACTTCTCCCGGAGTCGATTTGATTCCGTCGATCGCTTCTGCGCTTGGAGTATCGACTGACCGACTTTTCGGGATCGTAACACAGGATATCCCGGAGGATTCTTCCGGCGGGATCAGAATTGCGGTACAGGGCGCATTATCTCAGGTGTTGCCCGGTGCGCTTGAAGAGGCGCTTGATGATCTGTTGCCCGAATATCTGAATTCCATTCAACCCAAGGACGGTTATTCGCTTTTGGTTCTCAGCAGGGACGGATTGACCGTCGTCCCATTCTGTGGGAAAGCGTCTGTCGGTTATCACAAGTTTTCTGAAAAATGGAGTATTTGTATATCGTCTCCCGGTGGAAATGTTAATTTGGAAGGTTATGAATCGGAAAAAGAAGCGTCGGATGATCTTAAAAGAATTTTCACGTCATTTTCAAACAAGCTCGCGCGAATCGAACTTTGATTTACTTACAGGGGGAATAATCAAAATGCACAGATTTTACAAAATGGCTGAAGCACAGAACAAACACTTCCCGAAAGGCGTTGAACCGTATCAAATGGCTACACGTCTGCTCGAGGAATGCGGAGAAGTGGCTTCTGAAATCAATCTTTGGGAAGATTCCGGCTTGAAACGTCAAAAGCACGGAGATCCGAAAAAAGAGGATCTTGCGGGCGAGATTCGCCAAGCTATGTTGGAACTCGTTAAAATCGCTATGTATTATCACGTTGAAAAAGAACTTGACGAGTCAATAGAGCAGGCGCTCGCGAGAGCAAAAGTAGCAGGTTATATTGAGTAAATCAAATATGTATTTAGCCGGAAACAAACAGATAATGAACGTTCTTGAAATTATCAGAACATATCGGCCGTAGAACGATTTTTTGAAAGGGACAGCCCTATGAACGAACGGAAAACAAAGCTAATTTACTCCAAGGAGACACTCGCTTTAGGTGTTGCGCATGCAATTTATCGTAATACAGAAGTCGAGGATTATCATTCTGAGGCCAGACTGATGGATGAAGAATTCTATCACGACGTATATCGTATCGTTTCAAATAAAAGTTCGATGCTGATCAACGTTGAAGATTATCTGAATTCTTTGTGTAGTGATGGCTTGTCTGAAGAATCGTTGCGGAATAATAATCATACCAGCGAAGAGAATATATTCCTTCTTGATGTGTTGTTTGGAATCCAGTGCAGTAACGGATGGGATATGCCTGAGAAAATGGACGAATCTCCTGAAAATGATTTAGCAGGTTTCTTTTTAGGCGGTACTTTCAAAAGATACTGTGACGGAAAGCATTTTTTCAATGATTCCGTTATGAAAACCATAAACAAGGATATTGCAAACAGAGTGTACTGCTACTTGGAGAAAAATGTTTTAATATAGAGCAACCAATAGATAACGGTTTGAGATTTATTCAAGCAGACAAGGGACGGCTCCGTGTTTTGATGGACATAGAGCTCGTCCCTTTTCTTTTCAATAGCGTTAAAGTCGAGTTAACGCATACTAATTTGACAAAAACGCAAAATAGTATGCGTTAAACGCCATTTATCTTTATTATTAGTCAGTTTGCTGTTTTAAAACCGTGAGCCGCGATGAGAAGAATTATCTGACAGCAGATCAAACGGTCTGCCGTTTGTAAACCGTTTCTTCGTATGGTATAATATTGTACGATTTAAACTGTTGAAACAATCATATTCACAAGCAGGTACAAAATGAAAAACGTTATCCTTATCGGCGATTCGATCCGGCTGGGCTATCAGGCGCGCGTCGCGGAGCTTCTCGGCGACGGCGTGAAGGTGTACGCGCCGGAAGAGAACTGCCGCTATACGAAATTCGCTCTCTGGGGCATGTTCTCGTGGATGGAGGGCTGGGGGAGCCCCGTGCCCGACGTGATCCACTGGAACACGGGTATCTGGGATCTGCACCGCTGCACGGCGGACGGCGAGGTGTTCACGCCGCTTTCCGAGTATCTCGAAACGAACCGACGCCTCGCGATACAGATGGAGTCGTACTGCGACCGCCTGATCTGGGCGACGACGATCCCCGGCGGACGCGGACTCGACGAGAAGAAGCGGACGAATTATCTCGTCGGCGAATCGGGACGTCCGGCGGTGTGCCTGTGCGATTACGCCGACGCGTGGAACGCGGACGTCGAGCGGTACAACGCGGCGAACTCGAAGATGCTCCGCGGGCGCGGTATCGTTATCAACGATCTGTATTCGGTGATCGCCGGACGGACCGACGAGTACATAAGCGACGACGGTATCCACCCGACCGAAGCGGGGTACGAAGCCCTCGCCCGGCAGGTCGCGGCGAAGATACGCGAGCTGCTCTGAGGATCGCGCATCCGGTCCGCTTTTTGTGTATGAAAACAGGGAACGGTCCCTCGGGACCGTCCCCTGTCGCTTTCGTCTTATTTCTTTTTCCCGGTTACGGAATCCCAGACGGACTCGAACAGATCCTCCGCCAGCGCCGAAGCGCCTTCGCCGCGAAGCAGCTTCAACGCGTTCTTTTTGGAATTCGTATCGGCGGCGCGGTAGAGCTCCACCAGTCTTTTTTCGGTGGCGGTCACCTTCATCGAGACCGTCAGCGCGCCGCTCCTTGAAGACGAGGAAGAGGAAGATCCCTTCGCGGCGTCGAGAAGCGATTTCTGCGTCACGCCGGTTGCTTTCGCGATCTGCTTCAGCTGATCGGTCGTGAGCTCCTTTTCTCCTCTTTCCGCGCGGCTGATATCGTTCGCGGAGCAACCTCTGACCTTGCGGGCGAGCTGTTCCTGCGTCAGCCCGGCGTCAAGCCTCGCGTTTTTGATTAGCGTTCCGACTCTTTTGGCGTTTGCCATGATCATTCCCCCCGATCAATTGCGCTTTTCCACGTTTCATTTTACCCGAATCGCCGCCTTATGTCAAGAAAGTGCGCGGCGGATCGCCCGAAAAAGCGGACCCCGCTGATATGCGGTGAATTATCCGTTACCGTATGAAAAATAAACCGGGTCTGTCGCCTTTTTCACGGTATAGTTGACAAATATCGGGGCGGGCAGTATAATTTCAGAAGACAGAACGGACCGGAGCAGACCGATGAAAAAATACTTTGAAGAAACCCTTCCCGATAATTACGAGGCGGCAAAAACGGTCGACGCGTCAAATAAAAAGACCGGTATCATTATGAATCTTTGCGCCCTTGCAGTAATGGCGGTCGGCGTGCTAATATCTTTTCTCGTTATCAAACCGCGGGACTTTTTCGGCAATTACGATCTTATCGAGATGGCGGTGGTCTGCGCGGTATTGCTCGTATATATCGTTCTTCACGAGCTGGTCCACGGGATAGCATACAAACTTCTCACAAAAAGAAAACTGAAATTCGGGATCAGCCTGACCGCCGCATATTGCGGGGTACCCGATATTTACGTTTATCGCAGATGCGCTCTGATCTCGCTTTTCGCTCCTCTCGTCGTTTTTACCGCCGTGTTTGGGGCGGGAGTGTTCCTTTTGAGCGACGCGTGGCATAAATTTTACTGCGCAGTCATCCTTTTCGCCCATCTCGGCGGATGCGCCGGAGATATCTATGACATAATTCTGTACCTGACAGTTTTTCGCGATCCGGAGACGCTGATGCGCGACACGGGACCGAAGCAGACGTTTTACGTCAGAAGGAAATGAAAGCGGACGGTTTTGGAGGACCGTTTTCAGGTATATTTTGATCTTAAAGAACGGTAAATACGATTTTGCAGGGAGACCGAAATGGAATATATCAGGGTAACGAAGGAAAATTTGGCAGGCGAGCATATCTGCTGCGCGATCTCGAACGGCAACGATATTCAGGTCTCCTCCAAAAAGGCGTGGCTCTCCGAACGCTTCGGCGACGGTCTCGTGTTTCTGAAAAGCACGGAGCGGGGGAAGTGTTTCATTGAGTATATTCCTGCGGAGAACGCGTGGGCGCCGATCGAAGCCGGGGGCTATACGTATATAGACTGCCTTTGGGTTGCGGGCTCCTTCAAAGGACACGGATACTCCAACGATCTTCTCGGCGAGTGTATCCGCGACAGCAAAGAAAAAGGGAAAAAGGGTCTTTGCATCCTGTCGTCCGCAAGGAAAAGGCCTTTTCTCGCCGATCCGAAATATCTGAAATACAAAGAGTTTTCCGTCTGCGACGAAGGAGCCGGCGGTATTCAGCTTTGGTACCTGCCGTTCGACGCCTGCGCAGAAAAGCCCCGTTTCAGGGATCGGGCGAAGCGCGGTCAAATCGAAGAGAAGGGTTACGTACTTTATTATACGCATCAGTGTCCGTTCAACGCGAAGTACGTTCCGATCCTTGAGAAAACGGCAAATGAGAACGGCATCCCGTTCAGGGCGGTCCTCATTGAAAATAAAAAAGACGCGCAGGACGCTCCGGCTCCGGTAACGACTTATGCGTTGTTTTGCGACGGCGTATTTCTTACTAACGAGCAAATGAACGACTCGAAATTTTTGAAACTCGCGTCAAGATAAATTCCGATTTCGCGCGTACTTCGATTCAAAAAAAGCGGTCCGCGTCCTTCAGGGACACGGACCGGTTTTTCATTTTTCGTATTTCATGGCGTAGTAAACGAGCGCTTCGCCGACGATCCCGCCCTCATAGGGCCTGTTGCCGTGGCCGTTTGGCGTCCCGCCGGGACCGTAAAACTCGCTGACGGTCCCGTATCGGCTCAGCAGATTCGAATTGAGGACCGTATCCGCCAGCTCTTCCGCCTCGGGCAGTCCGAGCGCCGCGGTCATCCTTCAGGGGTACGTGAAGCCAAATCGGCATAAGAAGCGAATTTGTCAGGGCGGTCCCGGTATGGCCGTTTTTTCCCGCGAAAAAAGTAATTTCCGCTTGAATCGGATCGGATTATATAATATAATTGTAAAGACGGTTTCAGGGAAGGAGATGAGGCGGATTTGAACGAAGCGCGGTTTTACCGGGTCGTATGTCGGGGTGTGCGCCTCTTTTTCCGTCCCGCAGCGACCGAATACGAGGTCGAGCCGGACGGCCCCGCCGTTTACGTGTGCAATCACTCCTCGATCCGCGGCCCGGTCATTATGACGCTTTATTTCCCGCGGCCCCACAAGACGTGGGCGATCAGCCACGCCGTCGCCGGCGGGCGGCAGACCGCGGTTTACGCATATCACGACATCCTTTTCGGCAGATCGAAAAGATGGAAACTTCCGTCGCGCCTCGCCGCGAAATTCATCTCTTACACCCTGCCCCCGCTTCTGCGCGAGGCGGGGACGATCCCGGTCCACCGCGATCTCAAAATCAAGGAGACCCTCAGGGCGAGCGTCGACGCGCTCGAGCGCGGAGAGGACGTCGTCATCTTCGCGGAGTCGCCGAAGAGATATTCCGAGTACGTCAACGAGCTTCAGGAAGGGTTCGTCCGCCTCGGGATGCTTTACTTTCAGAGAACCGGGAAGAAACTGAAATTCTATCCCGCTTACGTTGAAAAGAAGAACAGAAAGATCTCCGTAGCCGCGCCAGTTGAATACGATCCCGACCGCTCCGTGAAGGATCAGCGTTCGGAGATCTGCGAGGCTCTGCGCGATTCGATCGAACGCAAGGCGCGCGAGATGAAAAAACACAAGCCGGTGCCTTTCCTCCCGCCGCGCTGGTACGGCGCGTACGGCGAATTCGAAGAAGATTTTGCCGGATACTGGCAGATGATAGACGAGGAGATAAAGGAAGAAAACAAAGACTGAACCCGGCGGGCGGATCCCCTCCGGGTTTACGAAAACGCGGCTTTCCAACCCCCGGTTGGAAAGATAAAACGCCGTTCCAACCAACGCGCCATTGATTTCCGGTTCGGCTGACCGTATAATGAGACCGCAGCTGCGAAAAAACAAAAAGCGAGGATTTGCGACGATGATAAAAATCAATGAACAGATCTCACAGTTAAGAAGACAGGCGGGTATGACTCAGGAGGAACTTGCGGCTAAGCTCGGCGTGACGAATCAGGCGGTCTCCAAATGGGAGTCCGCGCAGTGCTGCCCGGATATCGCGCTTCTGCCCGATATCGCCCGCCTTTTCGGGCTGACGGTCGACGAGCTTCTGACGGGCGAACCCGCGGGAAAGCCCGTCGGCGGCGATCTTCCCGACGTTCTGAAAAACGACGGAGTGATCCGCGTTCTGCAGTTCAGAGGTCGCGAACTGATCAGGTGGGATAACAGAGTAGAAAACGGAGAGAAAAACACGATCAAGCTTTCGTTCCCGGAGAACGGCGGCAAAACTCAAATTGAGATTTACGGCAGCGTGGAATCGGAAGACGCTGTGGCTTGCGCAAACGTCGGCGGTTACGTTGAAGCGGACGGGGACGTCGCTTGCGCAAACGTCGGCCGTTACGTCGAAGCGGACGGGGACGTCGCTTGCGCAAACGTCGGCGGTTACGTTGAAGCGGGCGGAGACGTCGCTTGCGGAAACGTCGGCGATTACGTCGAAGCGGACGGAGACGTCGCTTGCGGAAACGTTGACGGGAACGTTAACGCGGGCGAAGACGTGACGGCCGACACGGTATACGGAGACGTAAGTGCGGGCGGAGACGTTAAGGCCGGCACGGTAAACGGCGACGTCAGCGCGGGCGGAGACGTGAGGTGCGAGACCTTAAACGGCGACCGGGATTGACAGCAAAGGCAAAAAACGCAGAAGGAACGGAATTATATTCCGGCGGAGGCGCAGGACTTATGTATCTTGACGTAAGGATTACGGAAGGACTACTTGACGTGGCTTGTTCGGTTCGAGTCGGGACCGACGAGGTTTTCTTCTCGCTGGCTCATTCCTTTTCCGTTTATTCCGTAACGGACGGAGGAGAACCGATCTCTTTTGAATCTGTTCCGTGCGAGCAGGATCCGTTTCGACCGCCAAAGAACGGTTACATGGTTCGGAACGTGAAGAGCGGGGATATCGTCGTCCGTTATCGCGGGGACCTCGACGGGTATTTCGGATATCTCTGCGACGATCTGATCCACTTCTCTTTTTACAACTGTTGGTATCCGGAAGAGTTTATGTCAGAAGACGGCGCTGAGGTTTCGACCCGTCTTGACGATACGTGGACAGTCGTAGGCGGCGTGTATGACCGCGAAAGGAAATTGTGGCGATATCACACGCCGAAAGGCCAGCGGATAAAGGACTGCAACGTTCTTGCTCTGAATCGGGCGTTCTATTCCGCCGTCGACAGCGACGTTTTGACCGTTTTCTGCATAAAAGGAAAAGAAGATATCTGTCGGGAGTACATCTCGATTTACCGTTCCGTCCGTGATTTTTACGTTTCCCTGTACCGAAATAACAAGATCGAAAAGACTAACCTGGTTTTCATCGACGTTCCGGATCGTCACGGAGCGTATTTTCGCCCGGGCTTGATCGTGAATTCGAATCCTCCGGGACTTGTACCGGGCGAGAAACACGGACTCGCACATGAAATGGGTCACGCATACGGCAGCGGAGCGGATACGAACAGCTGGGAGGACTGGCTGAACGAAACCACGGCGGAGTGGTCCGCCCTGCTGTACGATGAAGAACACGATCCGGAATCGTTTGAAAATGCACTGAACGAACACCGGGAGTGGCACGGGGACGGACCGCTCCGTCTGCGTGAAGCGGGAGACGCAAGACCTGATAACGTGCATGAGACGGGAACGCTGATATATGAGAAAATCTATCGGCAGTATGGAAATAATGCGATAAAAACTCTTTTGAGAACTTTTGATTCGTTGAAGGAAAAAAACACGGATGGTTTTCTTGACGCTCTTTGTTCCGGGGGCGAAGACGCGTTGGCTGATTTTATCCGGTCGTTTATGAATTGATCAGATACGCCAATAAAAGCAAAGGACGTTTCTGTGTCTTCCGGAAAAACAATAAAACAGTCGCGGCGCCGGGAATAATTCCCGGCGCCGCAGTCTTTTTTCTTTATTTGAATTTTTCAAGCATTTTGAAGGTTTCCGGGTGACCGCGCAAGGCAATATATTGGGGAGCGCTTGATTTTTCGATCTGGTCGACATGATATGCGACAATGCTGTCCGTTTGATAAGTTTTCCCGATCAGTTCCGTAAGCGCCTCGTCGTTTTGAGCTGCTCTCATCATCTTTTGGGCGGATACGAGCAGCATTTCGTTTACTCGCAAAGACGATCCGACGTCTGTGCAGTCAAAGAAAAACATCCCCGCAGCGACGGTAAGCACCGAGTGTTCCGCTATACAGTAAAGTGCCATACCGGTTTTTTGCTGAAGTTCGGAAAACGCTTGAGCGATCAGGCATAACTTTTCGATTTTTTCATCAAACGAGAGGGTCGGGTCATAGCGGACGATGCGGGCGAATTTGATCGCAGAAACGTCGATAAGCCCAATGGCGTTGCGTCGATTCCAATAGCGGTATTCCGACGTATCCTTGGCAAAAAGCTGTTCCATCATCTGCGGGGAATACCATTCCGGCAGAGTATCAATCAGTTTTATTGCCTCCTCGGTCTTCCCCTCGGCGTGAAGCACCTTGGCTTTGACGGTTATCGCGGAGGCGCGCAGCTTGTCTGCCGTACAGTTTTCAAGTAAACAGTCGCAGATCCCTGAAAGCTCGTCTTTGTGCTTCATCAGTTCCGACGGGTCGTTGTCCGCAGAACCGCCTGCAAGATGCCACATATATGTGTTCATTATCCGGAAGTCGTGCGGGTACGTTTTTCTTGCCTGTCTGATTAGTTTATCGCGCGCGGCGAAGTCGCGCTTTCTGCCAAGCGCAAGATATTCGGAGATGACTGCGTCAATATCAGTTTTTTCCTTTGCTTCGTCATAACCCATAAGTTCATCGACGCACACTCCGAAAAGCTGCGCAAGCGGGAACAGCAGCGTTATGTCGGGATAGGTGTTCTGCGCCTCCCACTTGCTCACCGCCGCGGTTGAAACCGACAGCAGTCCGGCGAGTTGTTCCTGCGTCATTCCTTTTGCAAGGCGAAGACGCTTGATGTTTGTTCCGATATTCATTTCCATTTGCATTACTCCTTTAAAAGCAGTAAACAGGCCTGTTTCTGACTTTATTATATCAGGAACACTCGAATCCGCAAGCGAATCGTATTAAACTTTGACTTAACTTCAAGTTAATAAACTATAGTGATACGAAACCTGTTTTGACAACACGCAGGATGCAGAATCAGTTTTCTTTTGATCAAAAGAAAAGACAGGGGGCTGTCCCCTGTCTTTTATGATTGCTTTTCATTCTCACCGCCGGGCGCGAGACCGTTTTTTCTCTTTCAAACAGACTGTCCGGGCCGCCTTTTTTTCGGCTCGGGCAATTCGGGATACATTTCGGTGAGCAGCGTTTCGAGAAAATCCCGCTCGTCGATCCTGTCGACGAGGATCATCTCCTTCGCGCCCTCGTACGGCGCCTCGAGCGGCGCGTCGGGCATCAGACGCCTCGCCGCCTCGGTCTGCTTGACGAGAAATCTGTCGTCGAAGATCCCGCCGACGATCTTCCCGCGAAAGTAAATGATATATTCTCCCATCATCGGTTTGAAGGCGACCTCGCCCGACGAGGGCAGCTGATCGAGAACGAAATCGAGGTATTCTTTTGAAGAAGCCGTTTTCATCACCCCCTCGGAGAGCCCTGTTACCGTAAGTATAACATAATTCGGAAACGTTTGAAAGAGGGAAACGCGTCCTTTCGGCGGGGGATTCTTCTTGTTGACAATCCGCGCCTTCCGCGGTTATAATAGATTTACCGAAATATGATCGGAGGATCGAAAAATGAAAATGAGATTCCGCCTTTTCGCCGGCGTCCTCGCCGCGATCATGATCATCCTTGCCGTGCCGGCGTACGCTTCTGCGTTTTCGGACGTTGAGGCCGACCGCTGGAGCGCGGACGACGTCGCTTACGTGGTCGAAAAAGGGTACATGAACGGGACGGGGAACGGGAACTTCTCCCCCGAGGGCACCATGACGCGCGCAATGATCGTCACGGTCCTTTGGCGGCGCGAAGGGTCGCCGAAAGTCAGATTTACCCCTGAGTTCAAGGACGTGTCCGAGAACGAGTATTACGCGACCGCCGTTATCTGGGCGAAAGTCAACGGTATCGTAAACGGAACGTCGGACACGGAGTTTTCACCCGACGCCAACGTGACGCGCGAACAGCTCGCGGCGATGTTTATGAGATACACTTCGTTCCTTCACTACGCCGTGACTGCGCGCGCCGATCTGAAGGGCTATTCCGACGCGGGAAAGATCTCCCCTTATGCGGCCGACGCCGTGGCGTGGGCGGTGAAGACCGGTCTTGTCACGGGGACGTCCGCCACGACGCTCTCGCCCGGAGATAACGCGTCCAGAGAACAGTTCGCCGCCATCCTCAGGCGTTACGACGGCGTAAAATTCGAATATATGAATACCCGCGGGAAGATCAATCCCGTGTACCCGGAGGACGGCGAGGAGATCTCCGTGCTCAACCCCATCATGAAGACGTACATCCGCCGGTTCTACGGAGGCGACTTCGACGATCTGGAGGTCCTGGACGACGCATATACCTGGCTTTCGGGCGAGGACAGCCTTTATTTCCCGGAAGGCGGACACGAGCTTTCGTATCCGGTTTTCGTGTATTTCACGTGGACCTGCGACAATCCGATCAGGATCATGAAACTTGAGATCTCCGAGAAGGAGGACTTTTCCGAGCTTGCCGACGTGACCGTCGGGGGGATCTTCTCTCTGAACGACGGCACGTATTCCTGCGGCGTAACGAATTTCAGGGTCGGAACGAAGTATTACTGGCGCGTCAGATCCGATTTCGCCGTCAGGAGCGAGGTCAGAAGCTTTACGACCGCTCCCGACAGGTACCGCCCGATCTATCTTGAAGGCGGCTCGAACGTCCGCGATATGGGCGGATGGGTAAACGCCGAGGGCAAGACGATCAGACAGGGCGCGATCTTCCGCGGGGCGGAACCGGAATCATATGACTTCGAGGATCCGAATCATTTCCTCACGGACAGCGGCAGACGCGCGCTTGCGGAAGATCTCGGAGTGAAAACGCGCCTCGATCTTCAGGTCGAATCGCTCGAGGGCCTCCATCATCAGGGAGAATGGTACGGGATCGAATATATCCTCAGACCGAGTAAAAAATGGGAGGAGTGCTTCGAGGACGAGGGCCGCGCGTGGATGAAGGAAGTCTTCGAGGTCGCTCTCGACACTTCGAAGTATCCGCTGTACTTCCACTGCTACGCCGGAGCGGACCGTACCGGGACGGTCGCGGCGGTCCTTGAATGCCTGCTCGGTATGGATATGAAGGATATCGAGTTCGACTTCAGCGTCACCTCTCTGTCAACCTGCTCTCCGCGTTTCTGGCCGAGAGACAGGGACGGCAGCCGCGTTCAGTTCGTCGACGGTCTTGCCGAGATGTACCCCGAAAAAGAGACTACGCAGGAGCGCGTCGAGGAATTCCTCGTTTCGCTCGGCATTTCGCGCGAAAAGATCGAAGAGTTCAGGGAGTATATGATACTTGATTAAAGAATCGGGGGCTTTGAAAAAGCCCCCTTTTTTGTGCTGATTTTGCGTTTTTGACGGTTTTTTGGTATAATGGTTTAACGAAAAAACGGAAGATCGCGGACCCGCTGCGGCGGGTCCGCGCAAAACCGACCTCGGGGACGTCGAAATGTATATAAGAAACGGACTGAAAACCAATCTGCGCGCAAAAGGCAGGACGGCTTTGTTTTTTGCGCTTATTTTTGTGCTCACGTTCGTTATGACGTCCGCGGCGGGTATCCTGTCTTACTGCAATTCGGCGATAAAACAGTGCGACCGCGAATTCCGTTCCGTCGCGCTTATCGAATATCTCGGGTCGGAGTACCCGGACGCCGACGCGGCGGACTCCGGCGCGTCGGAGGCGCGCGATTCGATCGACTTTGAGAAGATCGGGGCGGTGCCGGGTGTAAGATCCGTTTCGGTCGGCGGGCGCGACGCTTTTTATATCGACGGATTCGTGCGCAACTACAAGAACCCCGAATTCAAGGATCTCGGCGTTATCGTCGTCGGAAACTTCGGCAAGCCGGAGTATAAAGACGACTCTTCCTATGTCGTCAAAAGAGTCGAAGAAGTGACGGAGGACGACGAGGTGGTGGACGTCTATTTCGACGATAATCTCGGTTATACCGACGAAAACGGGGAAACCGTTATCGGCGCCGAGGTGGCCCTCGTCAGAAGCACGGTGCACGAGTACGTCTGGTATTATCTCGCTATCGTCAGGGAGTCGGTCTTCTCGTCTTACGCGGAAGAGGGCCTTCAGGTGAACGTGATCCCCGCCGAGAGCGGTTTCGTCGCCGAAGCCGGTAAGAATTACGTTCTGCACGGCAGATTTCTCGGAAAAGTCGGGATCGGGATCCCGAAAAACGGCGTGGAGTCGTTCGTCGTCACGTCGTTTGAAGATCGCGCCGATACGCCGTACGCCGAATACGGCGGCGAGGGATCCGTGCCGGAACTGTTTTACGAAAAGGCGGAAGAATACGAAAAAGCGAACAACTACGTTTTTTGCGAATACTACGGGGACGTGTGCGACGCGTTCGTTTTCCAGCAGGGCGAACTGTACCTCAAAGAGGGAGAGTATCCGGCGAAGGACGACCCCGGCGGATGCGTGATAACCGCGGATATCGCGTCGACGCTCGGCCTCGGCCCCGGCGACGAGTTTACCGCGTCGGCGCTCGTTTCCGATCCCGGCAACACGTATATGCTGACGCCCGACGACGGTGATCTTACGACGTTCACCGTCCGCGGGATCGTAAAGGACACAAAAGATTATAACGGACGCATCTGGGCGGTGGGCGACGGGTCTTCCTCGCCGTTTTACGGATACACTCTGGCGACCGTCTCGCTGGAAAACGCGAGCGCGGAGGACGCCGTGACCCGGATCCGGGAAACGTTGCCCGAGATGACGAGGGTATCGCTTTTCGACCAGGGGTATGAGGAAACGGTCAAATCCTTCGGCTCCGTAGCGTCGGCCGCGACGAACGTTCTCTTCGTTTGCGCGGCGGGCACGCTCGCATCGCTGCTCCTTTTCGCGTTCGTTTTCGTAGGAAGACAGAGCGATTCAGTGAAAACAGCGGTGTCGCTCGGCACCCCGCGCGGAGGGATCGCGCTGACTCTCCTTTCCGGCGCCGTCGCCGTATCGGGATCGGCCGCCGTCCTCGGAGGCGTCGCCGGGTTCATTGCGCTTCCGGGGGTTTACGGTATCGTCACTTCGCGCAGCGGAGGCGCTTCGCGCTTTTACTACAGCGAGACGTCGCTCGGCGTCTCGAAAAAGGTGACGCCTTCCGTTTCGTTCTCGCCTCTTTCCGCCGCGATATGCGTTCTCTCGGTGATAGCGGTCTCGCTCGTTCTGTGCGCTGTGTTCCTGCGTTATGCATATAAAAAGAGCACGCCGCGGCGCGGCGTGACCCGCGTGCGCACCCCGGAAGGCAAGACCTCGTCGGCGCTCAGGGGAAGTCCCCGTTACGCCTCGCTTTCGATCCGCCGCGGAGGACGCGGATCGCTCGTAGTTCCCATCCTCTGCGCGGCGCTGACGGCGGTAGTCATCGTCCTCAGCGGAGTTTTCGCGGGGTGGCAGGAGAAACTTGACGCGGTCTACGACGACTCCGTGATAAGCGGACACGCCGTCAGCACGGACGGTCGGCTTTATTCGGGACTGCTCATCCCGATCGAAAACGTCCGCGAGCTGATGAACGTCGAAGGCGTCGGGAAGATCGAGGTCTCCGCGTCGAACAAGTATTACGTTAGCTCGGATATGCCCGAGTTCGCCGCAAACGGGTACGGCGAGGAAAGAATGGAAACGTGGAAGAGGTCGGGCGGCGACGTGGTGTCGCTCAACGGAATGCGCGCCGCGAAAGACTTTTTCTTCGCCGATCCGCAGATCGAGTGGCTCGAAGGATGGGACGAAAGTTTCCTCTCGGAGTCCGAGTGCGTCCCGTTCGCAGGGTTTTATGAAAAAGGCGGAATTGACGAGACATATCCGGCTGTCCTCAGCGAGTCCTTTATGAAAGAAAAAGGGCTGTCGCTCGGCGACAAATGCTTCGTAAATATGATAGACGACCGGTATTACGAGTCCGAGCTGATACTGACTCTCAGGATCGTCGGAAGTTACAGGCAGACCGGGTCGAAGGCGAATATCTACGTGCCGCTCTCGTGCACGGTCACGCAGGACGCGCTGACGAGCGAATATGAATTCGGGGACAATATTTTCAAATCCCCCGAATACAAGACGTGGTACATCAGCGACGAGGAGTACGCCAAGTACTATATGTATAACGAGACGGTCTTTTCGACGTGCCGGTTCACCGTCTCGTCGGCGGACAGTCTCGGGGCGCTTCGGGCGTCGCTTTACGAGAAGGACTTCACCCGCGTCGGAGCGAAGGCCGGCCTTATCCGGACGACGATCGTTCTCGAGGACGCATCGTTCATCAAACTGACGGAGACGCTCGGACGGTACATCTCGATGGGGCGCGCGATGGCGGTCCTGATATCAGCGATGGTGACGCTTATCGGCTTTATCGTATCGTGGCTGATGATAAACGGACGCAAGCGGGAGTTCGCGTTTATGCGCGGCTTCGGCGCCGGGCGAGGGCGCGTGTTCGGCTCGTTTTTCCTCGAACAGGCGGCGCTCTGCGCGGCGGGGTGCGCCGTCGGCTGCCTTGCGATGCTCGTCACGGGAAGGGCCGGCGCGCTTCAGCTCGCCGTAGTCGGAACTTTCGCTCTGTTTTATCTTCTCGGATGTACGGTATCTATTCTGATCATAGGCAAAACGAAGCTCATGGAGCTTCTTTCGAACCGCGAGTGAGGAGGTCCCCGATGGTCGTATTTGAACTGAAGGACGTGAAGTACGTCTACAAAACGAAATACAGGGAGGTCGAGGCGCTTAAAGGCGTTTCCTGTTCCTTCGAGGAAGGCAGGGTGTACGCCGTGATGGGCGCATCGGGCAGCGGCAAAACGACGATGCTCTCGCTTATGGCGGGACTCGATCTGCCGACGTCCGGCAGCGTGCTGTGCGAGGGGACGTCGACGGCGGACGTCGATCTTGACAAATACCGCCGCGAGAGGGTCGCGGTGATATATCAGGATTTCCGTCTCTTCCCGCTTCTGACAGTGGCGGAGAACGTGATGTACCCGATGGAACTGCGCGGTGAAAAGCCGGCGGAGGCAAAAAAGGAGGCGGCTGGTCTCGTCGCGCGCGTCGGTCTGCCGGAGGACGCGCTCGATCGTTTCCCGGCGATGCTCTCCGGCGGCGAACAGCAGCGCGTTGCGATAGCGCGCGCTCTCGGAATGAGGACGAAGGTCATCCTCGCCGATGAGCCGACCGGCAACCTCGACGAGGAGAACACGGGAAAGATATTCGACATCCTGTCCGGACTCGCGCACGACGACGGGTATTGCGTGGTCATCGTAACGCACGACGAAAACATAGGCGCGATGGCAGATTCCGTCCTGCGGATAAGGGACGGGAGGATATAAACCGCCTTGGAGAATAAATCGGGTTTTTAAGAGTTTGGCAAATTATTGTGTCGTTCTGAGCGTAGCGTCTGCTTGCTCCGCAAGCAGGATATAATTCCGCGTGAAATGGGACCCAACCCATTTCACCGGCTACGCCGGACCCGCGGAATTTTACGCCGCATGTGGGGACGTGGTGCGGAAACTTCAGGAATTTCGCGCTATCGCGCGAAATTCGGGCGGACAGCGGTAGCGAACGATTGCGGAAGCGACAGTCTGTCCGCACAGGTCGCTCGGTCAGGGCGCGGGAAAACAATCCCCCGGATTGTTTTCTTACACGCGCCCGTTCGAATCCCTTCCATAATTCCGCTGAAAAAAGCACCCCGAAGGGTGATCTCGATAATGTTTACTGCACTTTGAGCATGCCGTCCCTTCGGGACGGAGGGATTCGTTCTCGCTCCCGCGGGTCAATTTTCGCAAAAATACGAAAATTGACGGTCGCTCGGTCAGGGCGCGGGCAAACAATCCCCCGGATTGTTTGCTTACACGCGCCCGTTCGAATCCCTTTTCAATATTCCGCTAAAAAAGCACGGCCGGGCTGATGCCCGCCGTGCTTTTTTCAGCGGAATAGGGATTCGAACCCCAACAAACAGAGTCAGAGTCTGTCGTGCTACCGTTACACAATTCCGCTTTGCAAAGGGCATTATATCAAATAAGGTCGGGGTTGTCAATACCAAAAATCAAGTTTTTTCGTTTCCTTCCGGATTTTCCCATCCCGCCTCGCCTCGCCGCGGGGAATACTGAAAAGGGAACCGATCACCGACAGGAGAAGAAAAATGAAAAAAACAATTGCCGCGGTCCTTTGCGCGTTTTTCGCCGCGCTGACGGCGATCTCGGCGTCCGCACAGACGTACACGGTCGTAAAAGGCGACTCGCTTTGGAAGATATCGCGTCGGTACGAGATCGGTCTTTCCGAGATAATCGACGCGAATCCGCAGATCAAGGATCCGTCCCTTATTTTCCCCGGCGACAGGGTGAATATTCCCGCGCGTTCTTCTTTTACTTCGTACGAGGACGAGGTGATCTCGCTCGTAAACGCCGAGAGGACGAATCGCGGACTTCAGCCGCTGTCGAAAAACCGGGAGCTCTGCCGCGTCGCGCGGTATAAATCGGAGGATATGATAACTAAAGGTTATTTTGCCCATAACTCTCCGACTTACGGGTCGCCGTTCGATATGATGGAATCGTTCGGTCTTCGTTTCACCGCCGCTGCGGAGAATATCGCCTACGGTCAGCGGTCGCCGTCCGAGGTCATGAACGCGTGGATGAATTCGGCGGGCCACCGTTCGAATATCCTCAGCGGCAACGTGTCCGAGATCGGAGTCGGCGTCGCCGCGAAACCGAACGGGGTCCTTTACTGGACGCAAATGTTCATTCGCCCCGCCCGATAAACAATCCGCCGCCGCGCCGGACGCGCGGCGGCGGATTGTTTACATATAACCGTTGCGAAAAAAGCCGGGCGATGATATAATGGATTATCAAATAAAACGGGAGGACCGTATTTATGAAGATCAAAATTCCTGCTTTGATCCTTGCGCTTCTGATGGTCGTGCCCTTCGCCGCTTCGTGCAATAAGAACGAGGGCGCGGGCAGACAGACCGCTTCGCAGACGATCGACTCGGCGACCGCGGGCGACGAGACGGAGGACGATGCCGTCACCGCGTCACAGGCGGAGATCAACGAGATCATGGCGTACGTTAACGACGTCGCCTCGCAGATCAACGTCGAAGGAATCAGCTTCACTTGGTTCGGGCCGAACAACGTCGCCGTCAACGCTCCGGAAAAGAGCGAGGAGACGGGCGATATAATGAGCGACTCCGTCTATTTCAGGCAGAGAGATATCGAGGAGATCTTCGGCGTCGAATGGCATAACGAGTGGGGCGAAAACGGAGAAGACGTCGCGGAAAAAGCGGAAAACGAGGTCATGGCGGGGGGCGATTCCTACGATCTGGTCTACGGCTCCGTCCGTTCGGCGGGTACGCCGATGCTGAACTCGGGCATTCTTCGCGTGACAAACGATCTCGAATACGTCGACCTCGATCAAAGATGGTGGATCGCCAGTCTGCGCGACACGTTCTCGATCAAAGACCGTCTGTACTTTCTGATAGGCCCGATCGTCGTCAACAGTTACATCGACACGAATATCGTGCTTTTCAACAAGGACGTCACCGCGATGATCGGAATAGAAGACGGTGATATATACGACGCTGTCAATGAAGGCAAGTGGACAGTGGACAAAATGTTCGAGGTCGCGTCCGCCGTCCCGGAGAACGCCTCCGGTTCGGGCGTTTACCGCTATATCGAACCCGTCGGGTTCCCGTTCATCTTCGCCGCCGGAATGACGATCACGCAGTTTGACGAGGACGACGTCCCCTACGTCGAGGATTCTCTTCCGAAGGGATATTCCGACCTCGCAGATAAACTGAGCGCCGTCTTCTCCGACGAGAGCCAGACGATGTTCTCGAACTACGACAAGGAACAGAAGGATTTTCCTGCCAAATACGGTCAGTCGTCGGACGAAGCGTTTGCTGACGGAAAAGGGCTGTTCTACTTCGTTCAGGCCTCGGACGCGCTGTATTTGCGCAACTACGACGTCAGCTTCGGTATCGTCCCGATGCCCAAGGCGAGCGAAACGCAGAAACAGTATTACTCATACGCCAACTCGTGGGTCGGCAGCGCCGTTTACTTCCTCAAGACCGTTAAGAAGATCGAGATGTCCGATGCAATAGCCGAATCCATGGCCGCGCTCTCGCAGATCTACGTGAAAGACGCCTACTATACGAAGCTGCTGAAGAGTCAGACGATCTTCGACATGGAGTCGCGCGATATGCTCGACGTCATCTTCTCAACGAAGGTCTACGACATGGCGGATCTTTACGCGGGCGGGAATCTTGACAACTGGGGCGAGATCATCAAAGTGATCGACAAGGCGATCAAGTACGACTCGTCGACGTTCGCTTCGAGCTACCGCTCGAGCGCGAGAGTGGTATCGTTCAATATCAAGCAGCTCATAAGAACGCTCGATAACGACTGATCCGGGCCGCCGCATTCAGCGCAGAACGAAAAAGCACTGTTAAATTATTGATTAAAAAACGAAAAATCCGTAGTTTTCATCTTCTTCAAGGTGAAAATCCTACGGATTTTTTCATTTTTATGTGCTTTTTCTATCGTCGTTCTTACCCCTCGACGTATGGGAATACGCCTCACGGGGCAAGAACGGCGATTCTGCATCTGAATCCGACAGCCCGACAGAAAAACGCCGGAGTGGAATTTCGAAATTCCGCTCCGGTTTTTTCGGCGCCGTCACCCCGGCGTGGTCAGTGTCCGACGGTAATATCATTATATGCCCGTCCGCTCGTTTGTATACGGCAGCGGGCTCTTTTTTTACGCTTCGTCCTGCGCGGCGAGCGCGGCTCCGATGACCGTGCCGAACCGCGAGTATTCCGGAATGACGAAATTCATGTCGAAGAGCTTGTTCAGTCCGTCGAACGTCTTCTTCGCGAGTTCCATCCCGGACAGGTTGCCGGTGAGGACGACGTCGCGCAGACCGTACGTTCTCGCCGCGAAGATCGCGACCATGCCGATCGTCTCGAAGACCATATTTATGATACCGAGAGCGATATCCGCCTGCGTGGCGATGTCGCTTATTTTTCCGAAATTCGACGCGGTCGTGTTTTCGGTGAAGCCGGGGATCATATCGTGGTTGACGATATCCCCGATCTTGAGGTCGACCATGTCGAGCGAGCCGTCTTTCGCGAGTTTTTCGATATGTTCGATCGTGTCCATCCCGAGCAGCTTCTTCGACAGGCCGACGAGCGTGCCGCCGCCCATTCCCGTGCCGCCGAGATGGCGCGGCGCTTTGCCCTCCTCTGCGTGAACGAGGGCGGTGCCGGTGCCGAGAGAAGCGACGATCGCGGTTTTGTATCCCGAGAGGTACAGTCCTCCGAGACCGATCGCGCGGAACTCTTCGACTTTGGAGCAGGGGAGGTCGTATATCGGATTAGTTATGAACGAAGAGCCCGCGCCGGTTATCATAACACGCTCCACGTCGTCGAGCGTGAGAGAGTTGTCGTTCAGGAATTTTCCGAAGGCGCCGAAGGTAGACGTCACGGGATCCGTGGCGCGCACGAAGATCGGATCGATGAGGGATGACCTGTCGAACGAACCTCTGAACCCGACGATCTTCGTCGTGCTTCCTCCGACGTCTATCCCGATCACCGCTTTTTTCATAATTATTTACCTCCTTCGGATGGATGCGTTTATTTTATCATATATCATCGGGCTTTTCAATATGAAAAAAACGAACTCCCCGGCGTACCGGGGAGTTCGGATCGTTATGCTGTTTTCAATGGAGAATGCATTTCTCGGTCTCTTTGTCGAAGATATGAATTCTCGACATATCGAACGCGATGTTGCAGACGTCTCCGGCGCGGGTCTTCGATCTCGGCGATACTCTCGCGATGAGGTTGGTGTCCTCGGTGGAGAGGTAGAGGTAGATCTCGGCGCCCATGAGCTCGGTGACTTCGACGTCGGCCTCGATGATCGCGTCGGGCATGACCTTGAAGAATTCCTCGTCGTCATGGATGCACTCCGGACGGATACCGACGACGACTTCCTTGCCGATATATTCCTGAAGCTCGGGAGCGCTTGCCTTGTCTTCGGGCAGTTTCAGCGAGTTGGAACCGAACGTGATGTACGTGCCTCCGTTCTTCTTTTCAAGCGCGCAGGTGATGAAGTTCATCTGCGGCGTGCCGATAAATCCGGCGACGAAGAGGTTGACGGGGTTGTCGTACAGACTCTGAGGAGTATCGACCTGCTGGATGATACCGTCTTTCATAACGACGATACGCGTCGCCATCGTCATAGCCTCGACCTGGTCGTGGGTAACGTATACGAACGTGACGCCGACTCTCTGGTGGATCTTCGTGAGCTCGGTTCTCATCGTCGCACGGAGTTTCGCATCGAGGTTTGAGAGCGGCTCGTCGAGCAGGAACACCTTCGGGTTACGCACGATGGCGCGGCCGAGGGCGACACGCTGTTTCTGACCGCCGGACAGAGCCTTCGGCCTTCTCTCAAGCAGGTGGGATATGTCAAGGATACGGGCGGCTTCCTCAACGCGGCGCTTGATCTCCTCCTTCGGAGTCTTGCGGAGCTTGAGGCCGAACGCCATGTTGTCAAACACGGTCATGTGCGGATAAAGAGCGTAGTTCTGGAACACCATCGCGATATCGCGATCCTTCGGCGCGACGTCGTTGACGAGCTTGTCGCCGATGAAGAGCTCGCCTTCGGTGATCTCTTCAAGACCCGCGATCATACGGAGGGTAGTGGACTTACCGCATCCGGAAGGACCGACGAGGATCAGAAACTCTTTGTCCTTGATATCGAGACAAAAGTCCGACACGGCGGTAACGCCGCCGGGATACTTCTTGTAAATGTGCTTCAGTGAAAGGCTTGCCATCTTGAATTCTCCTTATGGAATTTAGAAAATCGCACAAATCGGCACGTATAATTGTAACAGAAAAACGGTTTTTTGGGAAGAGAACATTTACCCAAAAATCCCCCGGGCTTTTTGTATATGTTGCACACTTCGTCAAAAAGCGTCGAAGCGCGTCAACCCTTCATGGTGAGCCCTATTCTGCCCCTTGCCGTGTCGACCGATTTGACCGTGACGTCGACCACGTCGCCGACGCTCAGCACCTCCGAGGGATGCTTGATGAAACGGTCGGAGATCTCGGATATGTGGACGAGCCCGTCCTGGTGGACGCCTATGTCGACGAACGCGCCGAAGTCGATGACGTTGCGGACGGTACCGCGGAGCTTCATCCCGACAGTCAGGTCGTTTATCGTCAGGACACGGTCGCGCAGGATCGGAGCGGGCGCGTCGTCGCGGACGTCGCGGCCCGGTTTCTCGAGCTCCGACGCGATGTACAGCAGAGACGGCTCGCCGCAGCCGAGTTCCTCTGCGAGTTTTTTCACGCCGTATTCCTTGACTTTACCGAGAAGTCCCGGGACGGAGCCGCCTGAGAGCGTCTCGTCGGTGATGCCGAACTTTTCGAGCAGACCGCGCGCCGCGCCGTACGATTCGGGGTGAACGCCCGTGTTATCGAGCACGTCTGCCGAACCGGGAACGCGAAGGAATCCCGCCGCCTGCTCGTACGCCTTTTCGCCGAACCGCGGTACTTTCAGGACGTCGGAGCGGCGGGCGAATCCGCCGTTTTCGTCCCTGTATTTCACTATGTTTTTCGCCGAGGCGGAGTTGATGCCCGATATGTAAGACAACAGGGAATACGACGCCGTGTTGAGGTCTACGCCGACGGCGTTCACGCAGTCCTCGACGACGCCGGAGAGCGCCTCGTCCAGACGCGCGGGCTTCATATCGTGCTGATACTGGCCGACGCCGATCGACTTCGGGTCGATCTTGACGAGCTCGGCGAGAGGATCCTGCAGGCGGCGTGCGATCGATACGGCGGAGCGCTGTGTGACGTCGAAGTCGGGGAACTCTTCCGCGCCGAGTTTGGACGCGGAGTAAACGCTCGCCCCCGCTTCGGAGACGATGACGTATTTCGTCTTTCCGCCTATCTCGCGCAGCGTCTCGGCGATGAACATCTCGCTCTCGCCGGACGCGGTGCCGTTGCCGATCGCGATGACGTCGACGCCGAACCGCTCGATGATGCGCTTGACTACTTTTTTCGATTCCTCGATCTTCTCGTGAGGCTTCGTCGGGTAGATGACGGCGGTCGCGACGACCTTTCCTGTCTGTGTAACGACGGCGAGTTTACATCCGGTGCGGTAGCCCGGGTCGTAGCCGAGGACGGTCTTTCCCTTCAGAGGCGCGCCCATCAGCAGATGCTTGAGGTTTGAGGAGAATACGCCGATCGCCGATTCGCTCGCCTCGTCGAAGATGTCCGAGCGGATCTCGCGCTCGATCGACGGCGCGATCAGACGGTCGTAGCTGTCGCAGATCGTTCGGGAGATGAGAGGAAACGCGGGACTCGAGAAGTCGGTGACGACCTCGCCCGTCAGATAGTTCAGGACCGCCTCGCGGTCGACCGTCACGCTGACCTTGAGAACGCCCTCTTTCTCGCCGCGGTTGATAGCGAGGATCCTGTGCGGCGGGATCTTGGAGAGGCGTTCATTATATTCGTAATACTGTTCGTAAACCGGACCGTCCTCCGCCTTTTTCGATTCGATATATCCGAAATCTGCGGTGATCTTCCTGATCGCTTTGCGGTACTCCGCGCTGTCGGAGATATCCTCGGCGATTATGTCGAGCGCGCCGGCGATCGCCGAGTCCGCGTCGGGCACGCCGAGCTCTTCGTTGATAAACTCCGCTGCCGACTCCGCGATCGAGGGAGAATACGATGCGCGCTGCTCAAAGATCAGAGCGGCGAGCGGTTCGAGCCCTCTCTCTTTTGCGACGGAAGCGCGGGTCTTTCTCTTCGGGCGGAACGGGCGGTAAATATCGTCGATCTCCGTCACGGTCTTCGCAGCCGCGAGTGCCTCGCGGATCTCGTCGGTCAGCTTGCCCTGCTCGTTTATGAGATTCAGCACGCTCTCGCGCTTTTCCTCGAGGGAGCGCAGATAGTTCAGCCGTTCGGACAGGCGGCGGAGCTGCTCGTCGTCGAGTCCTCCGGTCACTTCTTTTCTGTATCGCGCTATGAACGGGACGGTGTTTCCCCCGTCGAGCAGCTCGACGGCGGCGTTAACCTGTCTGCCGCTGATTCCGAGTTCTTCCGAGAGTCTTTCGTTTACGGTCATTGTTTTATCCCTTCTTTTTCCGCGGCGCGTCTCAGCGCCGATATTTCGTCATCGGTCAGCGGGCGGTATTCTCCCGGCGCGAGTGCCGGGTCAAGATCGAGCGTCCCGAAGCGGACGCGCTTCAGGTAAGTGACTTCGCTCCCCGCCCGGGAGAGCATTCTCTTGACCTGATGGAACTTGCCTTCCGTTACGGCGACCGTCCCGGAGAGGCGGTCGTCGGACGGCGCGATCCGCGCGGGCTTCGCCGTGAAGTCGCCGAGATCGACGCCGGATTCTATCATTTTGATCCCCTCGTCCGTAATAGCGGGCGAGCAGGTGAAAAAGTACTCCTTTTCGACGTGACGTCGCGGGGAGAGGAGCAGGTGGGCGAGAGGTCCGTCGTCCGTTATGAGCAGAAGGCCCTCCGTGTCTATGTCGAGCCGTCCGCAGGGGAAGAGACCGGGCCGCTTTCCGTCTTCGCCGAGAAGCGCGATCACCGTGTCGCCGTCTTCGGTCGAACTCACGTATCCCGCGGGTTTGTTGAGCATATAGTAGACGTAAAGCGCATAGACGAAAGGCTCGCCGTCGACCGTGATCCGGTCGGCGTCGGGATCGACCGCGGCGTCCGGTTTCCTTATCGGCTCTCCGTTGACCGCGATGCGCCCGCGGCGGATCGCTTCCGCCGCCTGACGGCGGCTGAATCCGCCGTTCGACGCGATGAGTTTATCGAGGCGCAAAAGGACCGCCTCCCTTCGTCAGTCACCGAAAAGAGGAGAGATCAGGAAGATCGACGCGACGCCGAGAACTGCGGCGACCGCGCCTCCGACGAGCAGTCCGAAGAGGAACGATCTCACGAATCTTTCGATGAAAAAATGAACTCGCACAGCGGACGCCTCCGAACGTTTTTTCAGGCGTCCTTATTCTGTCTTAATTATATCATATATATTCCGCGGGGGCAATAACGGAGGGTCGTGACGGACCCTTTTTCCGCGCCGAAAATTTTGAAAAATCGGTATTGACACCCGGGATGATTTATGATATCATATCTCTTGCGCGGGATGGGAAGCCCCGCAAAAACGCAATAAGGCCCGTTGGTCAAGCGGCTAAGACACCGCCCTCTCACGGCGGAAACGGGGGTTC
>JAFWPR010000053.1 GCA_017545225.1 Clostridia bacterium | reverse complement strand
GGACGTCGAGAACGGCAAATCCTATCTTGATACCATGAAGAAAAATCTCGAGGTTTTGAAAGAAGCGCTCGGATAAAAAAAGAGGGTAAATATGGCGTATTTAACGGCGCGCGATATCTCTCTCGGATACGAGGGAGAGAAGATCGTGACCGGTCTCTGCTTCGAGGTCGACCCCGGCGATTACCTTTGTATCGTCGGTGAGAACGGCTCGGGCAAAAGCACTCTGATGAAGACGATGCTCGGGCTCATCCCCCCTCTCGGCGGAACGATCGAGAGAGGAGACGGCCTTCAGAAAAACGAGATCGGTTATCTTCCGCAGCAGTCTCTGATCCAGCGTGACTTCCCCGCTTCCGTGACGGAGATCGTTCTGTCCGGATGCAGAGGAGAAGGCGGATTCCGCCCGTTTCACTCAAGGTCGGACAAAGAGGCCGCCCGCGCGAATATGGAACGGATGGGGATCTCCCATCTTGCGAAAAGGTGTTACCGCGAGCTCTCCGGCGGTCAGCAGCAGAGAGTTCTTTTGGCGCGCGCGCTTTGCGCGACGAAGAAGATCCTGCTCCTCGACGAGCCGGTCGCGGGACTCGATCCGAAAGTCACCGCTGAAATGTACTCCCTTATCGAAGAACTGAACCGCGACGACGGAATCACCATCATCATGATCTCTCACGATATTGCCGCGGCGATCAAATACGCGGACCGGATCCTACACGTAGGCCGTTCCGTGTTTTTCGGAACGAAAGACGAATACCTCGGGAGCGAGAACTATCTCAGACTTACGAAGGCGGGTGAGTCGTGATGGCGATCCTTGAAAAACTCGCTTATTATATGAGTTTCCAGTTCGTTCAGTACGCCCTTATCGCGGGGATACTGATCTCGCTGTGCTCCTCCCTTTTCGGCGTCACGCTCGTTCTGAAGCGTTTCTCCTTCATCGGGGACGGGCTGTCGCACGTCGCGTTCGGCGCGATGGCGATAGCGGCGGTCATGAAGCTGACGAACAATATGCCGCTCATCCTCGCGGTGACGGTGATCAGCGCGATCCTCCTTCTGAGGACCGGTCAGCGCGCTAAGATCAAAGGAGACGCAGCGGTCGCGATGATCTCCGTCGGAGCGCTCGCGATCGGTTATCTGCTCATGAACCTGTTCTCTACGTCGAGCAACCTGTCCGGCGACGTTTGCACCACCCTGTTCGGTTCGACGTCGATCCTGACGCTGAAGCAGTCCGACGTTATCGTCTGCGGCGTTCTCTCCGTCGTCGTGCTCGCAGTTTTCATTGTTTTCTACAACAAGATCTTCTCAGTTACCTTTGACGAGGATTTCGCGCGCGCAACGGGGACGAAAGCGTCGCTTTACAATCTTCTGATCGCGGTCGTGGTCGCCGTTATCATCGTACTTGCGATGAATCTCGTCGGGTCGCTTCTGATCTCGGCTCTCGTCATCTTCCCCGCTCTGTCGGCGATGAGAGTGTTCAAGAGCTTCAAATCGGTAACCGTCTGCTCGGCTATCTTTTCGGTCACTTGCGCGACGCTGGGCCTTCTGATCTCGATCTTATCCGGCACTCCCGTCGGCTCGACGATCGTCGCGGTCGATATCGTCGCTTTCGGCGTTTTCTATCTGGCGGGCCTGTTTCGCCGTTCTAAGGCGTAAGGGGGCGACGGATTGAAAAGATCGATCGCCTTTCTAACCGCCGTTTTGTTCGTCATCGCTCTCGCATCGTGCGCTGAAAAATCCGAAGTCAGAACAAATTCCGGCGGAAAGACCGTCGAAGACGTGATCAACGAGAAAGCTGCGGGAGAAACGGAAAAGCGTGAAGAGCCCGTCACGGAAAAAGCGACGGATCCCGCGAACGATACGCTGCCCGCGGAAACGTACGGGTATCTGCCGGAGGCGAAAAACGGCGATATTGACGTAGATCTGACGCAGCTGAGCGCCACGATGGTCTACGCGCAGGTCAACGATATGCTCACGTATCCCGATAAATACGTCGGCCTGAAAGTCCGTATGCGAGGACCGTTCGCCGTCTACGAAACGGACGAGAGGAATTATTACGCCGTGATAATCACGGACGCGACGGCGTGCTGTTCGACGGGGATCGAATTCCTGCTGACGGACGCGCCGCCGTACCCGTCGGGATACCCAGAAAAAGGGACCGAGATCACGGTGACGGGCATATATCACACTTACGAGGAAGGACCCGTAAGTTATCCCGAACTGTACGACGCGACAATGGAATAAAAACACGGCGCACCGTCTTTTGCAGTGCGCCGTATCATTTTGTGACCCCGCCGGAGTCCCGGCTTTCATTTTGATCCTATCGCACGGACTCTTCCGCGTCAACTGCGGAGAAGACGGCTCCGATCGAGCCCTGAACGAACAGATCGCGCTCCGGGCGGAGCGGGTAATTGAGCCTGTCGCGGTTTATAATGACAAGGTGAGAACCTCTGAAATACCGAACGTACGACGCCGCAGGATAAACGGTGAGCGAAGTGCCTCCGATGATCAGAACGTCCGCGGCGCTTATCGCGCGGACCGCGCCCTCGACCGCATCCTCGGGGAGAGACTCGCCGTACAGCGTGACGTCACAGCGTATCACGCCGCCGCACGTGCAGCGCGGGATCGGTTCTTTGCTGTTGAATATATGATCGGCGGGGTACTTTTTGCGGCAGCGGGAACAGTAGTTGCGTTCCGTCGTTCCGTGGATCTCGTAAACGGTCTTGCTCCCTGCACGGGTGTGCAGACCGTCGATATTCTGAGTGACGACCGCGCGGAGTTTGCCCTCAGCCTCGAGACGAGCGAGATAACAGTGAGCGAAATTGGGCTCGACCGCGCGCGCGTCGAGTTTCTGCCTGTAATATTCGAAGAAAACAGCAGGTTCCCTCTCAAGGCAGTCACGACTCAGAAGATATTCCGGACGGTAGCCGTCAAAACGGACGTCGGGAGTGTTGTAAAGGCCGTCCGCGCTTCTGAAGTCGGGAACGCCGCTCTCCGTCGAGACGCCCGCGCCTCCGAAAAACACGATATTATCGCTGCCGTCGATGATCTCTTTGAGTTTTTTGATCTCGTCCATTTTCGCGTCCCCCTTTTTTTATATTTTATCAAATATTCCGTGCGAGAACAATAGTTGATTGAAAACGGGCGTCCCTTTTGGTATAATATACTTCAGATGATTGAAAAAGGAGGCGAGAGTACGGACAGATTCGAACTGCACGCGCCGTTTGCGCCGACGGGCGATCAGCCCGAGGCGATCGAGGCGCTGACGCGCGGACTTCAGGCAGGACTGAAGGAACAGGTCCTTCTGGGAGTTACCGGATCGGGCAAGACTTTCACGATGGCGAACGTTATCGCCAACGTCAACCGTCCGACGCTCGTCCTCGCGCACAACAAAACGCTCGCGGCGCAGCTCTGCTCGGAATTCAGGGAATTCTTTCCGAACAACGCCGTGGAGTATTTCGTTTCTTATTACGATTACTACCAGCCCGAGGCGTATATCCCCGGGAAGGATATGTATATCGAAAAGGACGCCCTCATAAACGACGAGATCGACAAGCTCCGCCACAGCGCGACGTCCGCTCTGTTCGAGAGGCGCGACGTCATCATCGTGTCGAGCGTTTCGTGCATTTACTCGCTCGGTTCGCCGCTCGAATACAAGCGGCAGGTCATCGGTCTTCGCGTCGGGATGAATATCAGCCGCGACGAGGTCGCCGCAAAGCTCGTCGACGTGAAGTATGAGCGGAACGACATGAATTTCGTCAGAAACAACTTCAGAATGAGGGGCGACGTGCTCGAGGTCTATCCGTCGGGGTATTCCGAAAAGGCACTCCGCATCGAGTTCTTCGGAGACGAGATCGACCGGATTTCCGAGATCAATCCGCTCACGGGGGCGGTCAACGCCGACCTCAACTACGTGCCGATCTATCCGGCGACGCACTACGTCATCGACCACGACAGAAAAGAAGACGTAATAAAGCAGATCCTCTGCGAAATGGACGAGCGCGTCGATTATTTCCGCTCGCAGAACAAGCTCCTCGAGGCGCAGCGCATCGAGGAGAGGACGAGATACGACGTTGAGATGATAAGAGAGATCGGATACTGTTCCGGGATCGAGAATTACTCGCGAATTTTCGCGGGCAGAGAGCCCGGGTCGACTCCCTATACCCTGCTCGACTATTTCCCGGACGATTTCGTCCTTTTCGTCGATGAGAGTCACGCGACTCTTCCGCAGGTCAGAGGCATGAGCGGAGGCGACGTTGCGAGAAAGAAGAACCTCGTCGAGTTCGGTTTCCGTCTGCCGTCGGCTTACGACAACAGACCGCTTTACTTCGAGGAATTCGAGGAAAAACTCGGCCAGGTGATCTGCGTCTCGGCAACTCCCGCGGAATTCGAGCTGTCGCGCGCGGATCAGGTCGTTGAACAGATAATCCGCCCGACGGGGCTTTTGGATCCCGAGATCGAAGTGCGTCCCGTCGAGACGCAGATCGACGATCTCATCGGAGAGATCAACGAGAGAGTGTCAAGAGGCGAGCGCGTCATTGTAACGACGCTCACGACGAAGATGGCGGAGGACCTGACGGACTATCTCGAAGGACACGATATCAGCGTCAAATACATCCACCACGAAGTCGAAACGATGGAGAGGATGGAGATCCTGCGCGATCTGCGCCTCGGCGCGTTCGACGTTATCGTCGGGATCAACCTGCTCCGCGAAGGCATCGACCTGCCCGAGGTAACGCTGGTAGCGATCCTCGACGCGGATAAGGAGGGCTTTCTCAGGAGCGAGACGTCGCTGATCCAGATGATAGGTCGCGCGGCGAGAAACGTGGGCGGCAAAGTCATAATGTACGCCGACCGCACGACCGATTCGATGAAGCGCGCTATCGACGAGACGGCGAGAAGAAGAAAGATACAGTCGGAATACAACGAGAAGCACGGAGTCACGCCTCAGACGGTCAGAAAAGACGTGAGAGAACTGATCTCGATCGGCGCCGCGGAGGATAGGGGGCGCGGTAAAGGGCGCGGAAAGCGTCCGGAGCGTGCGCCGTCTCCCGTTACGGCAAAAGAAAAAGACCGCCTGATCGCACAGCTTGAGGGCGAGATGAAAGAAGCGGCGAAGCTGCTGAGATTCGAGGAAGCGGCGTATCTGCGAGACAGGATAAAAGAATTGAAGGGGACAAAATAAAAGGTCACGTTCGTGACCTTTTGTTTTGTTTTTCCCTGTCAAAGCCGTGTACCCAGTCGGACGCGTGGTAATAAATGAAATAAATGACCGAGCTGATGACCCACGTTATCGGGTAAGCCATATAGACGTAACCGACGTCGTGAAAAACGTTCATCACGACGAAGATGTACGCTATCCTGAAAACGCACCAGACGGCGAGCATGACGAACATCGGCACGAACGCCTTCCCCGCCCCGCGGCAGACCGCTGCAACCGAGTGAGAGTACGCCAGAATGAAGTAGAACAGCGCGATCGTTTGCGCCTGCCTGACGCCGTACGCGATCACTTGCGGAGTCCTGTCGAAAAGAGCGAACAAATGCGGCGCCAGGAAAAAGTATGCGACTCCGACGGTTCCCGCAAGAACGACGGAGGAGATGATCCCGAAGCGCGCCCCGGTTTTTGCGCGGTCGTATTTTTTGGCGCCAAGATTCTGTCCTATATAGGTCGAGATCGCCATATTGAAGCTGGTGATCGGAAGGAAAGCGAAGCCCTCGATCTTGATATGCGTTCCGTACGCAGCCATGGCGTATTTACCGAAGATATTGATCTGCGACTGGACCAGAATGTTCGCAAGACTGATCACGGAATTCTGAACGCCCGAGGGCAGTCCGTAGCGGATTATCATGCCGAGCATATCGCGGTGGAAACGGATCTTTCCGATACTGAGGGACACGACTCCGCCTTTCCTCAAAAGACGCGAAAGGCACAGCGCGGCGCTGACGATCTGCGAGATGACGGTGGCGAGAGCCGCTGCCCAGACGCCCCATCCGAAAACCTTTACGAATAAAAGGTCGAGAGCGATGTTGAGCAAGGACGAAACGATAAGATAAACCAGCGGACGCCTGCTGTCGCCGACCGCCATCATCACTCCGCGGCTGACGCTGTAAAGAACGAACGCCATCGAACCTGTGAAATAAACTCGGAAATACGACACGGCAAGCGGCATGACGTCGGGGTCAGTATTGATCCATTTGAGAAGGGTCGGAGTAAGTGTGATACCGACCGCAGTGAGGAAGACTCCGCTCGCGAGCGCGACCGCAAACGCAGTATGGACGGCGCGAGAGACGGCGTTTTCGTTTTTTTCTCCGAAATAGCGGGAGATGAGCACTCCCGCTCCCAGAAAGACGCCCTCAAAAAACGAGACCATCAGAAAGATCATAGGGCCCGAGGAGGAAACGGCGGCGAGTTCTTCCGTTCCGAGACAGTTTCCGACGATCAAACTGTCCGCCGTGTTGTAAAGCTGCTGAAAGATCTGAGAGAACATCAGAGGGAGAGCGAACCGGATCATTAAGCCGTACGGAGATCCTACCGTCATATCGAGCGACCCCGACGCGCCGCGGACATTTTTCTCCATCACGATCCCCCCTTTTTTTTTCGTCCCGCAGTATTTTACTACAAACGGGACGCAGGGTCAATACAAAAAAGCGAAAAGGATCGGATTTCCGATCCTTTTCGCTTTTTTTCTTTCAAGTTTGAACATTATTCACGGAGCAGCGATCACGGCTCGGGGGTAAAATAATCCATCGCCGCCTCGGCGTAGAGATAAAGAGCTTTACAGACGTTGAGGTCTGAGTCTTCGGAGTTTTCCGCCGTATGCGTTACCACGTACTTAACGTAAGCCATAGGCGAGTAGGAGACGTGGTTGCCGTCGATATCCGTCCATTCGATCTGAGACTCCAGATCGACGGGACGAAGGCCCTTGACTATTATACGGCATCTATTCGCCGACTCTACGACCTCGCGGTCGGTCCAATCACTGCCGCCTAAGGTGAGCGTATAGTCACTGAGTTCGCTGACGCCCTTGATAAAGAGGCTCAGTTCGGTCTTCGATTTGAGCGCGAGCGACGCGCCGATGCCGGTAACGGGGGACACATATTCCGCAGAACTTTCATACACGCCTATATCGTCCCGGGTAAGCGCCTCGACCGCGGAGACCGCGTCGGAGTAAGGTTCGGCGCTGAATTCGATTCCTCCGAACCGTTCAACCGCATAATAACCGTACGCCATAAGAGCGCGGCAAACGTTCTTCAGACCTTCGGGCTGTTCCGGGTCGGCGATCACTGAGTCGCAATACTGTCTGACGCTGTACTCAAAGAACTTTTCTTCCTCTCCCGCTCCGTTGTAAACGCGGAAGAATGCGTTGCATGAAAGCTGTTTTGCGTTGAAGGAAGCGACCTTGAACCTGTACTTTCCTGCAGAGACCGGTTCGGCGGAACTGAAAGCAACCTGAGTTACGTTTTCATTGTCAGGTCCGTACTCGACGTAGTATCCGTCCGAGACCATCTCATCGGTGACGTTGTCAACGTAAATGTTGATATCGACGCTGTCCTCAAGAGAGAGCGAAGCGGAAAGGGCGATCTCTTCCGCGACCGGTTCGACTTCGCGGGTCTCTGTCTCGCCGCAGAACTCGCAGGTCCTGGTCTCTTCTCCCGGCGCGGTCGCCGTAGGCGGAGTCGTCACTTCCCAATCGCCCCAGGAGTGTTCACAAGGGACTTTGACCGAGAAGTAATAGTACGTCGCTCCTGAGCCGGTCGAAGAGTTAAAAATCATCGGGATGATCCCGTCGCGGATCGAACCGTCGCGGCTGTTTCCGATGATGGGATAACCGCCCGTAACGGAAGTGCCTTCAGGCGTTTTGAGAGTCTGAGAAGAAAAGGCCTTTGTGAACGTCCGCCCGTCATTCGCGGGAGACGTCCAAGCCTCCATCAGCACGGACGTTCCGGTCGTTGTGAAATGGAAGATATAGAAAGTTCCGTCAGGACCCTGTGTCATTGTGAATCCCATACCGGGGTCGTAACCGGATTTACCTCCGTTCTTTGGAAGAAGCGACGTCGGGATCATCTCGTGAAACACCTCGGTATCGGTCGTGGGATCGATGATGGAGTGATAAGTCGTCGTACTTTGTTTCGGATGCTTTTTGGGATATTTTTCCGTATATATCACGTGGATATTACCGTCGGTATCTTGGTACGTACAACCGTTGTTGCCGTAATGACTTGAATCGATCGGATAGTATTTGCCCGCTGAAAGCTGGTAATCGGGAACGGAGATCGGATATTCCGTGTATCCGTAAAGCTGACGGTCAAGCTCTTCGTCGTTGGAGAACGTGACCTCCTCCATATCGTTGATGTGATAATAATAAACCGAGTCCCATGCAAAGCCCGCTCCGGAGATCTGGAATCCGAGTATCTCGGGAGAGAACTCCGCGACGACGCAGCGCTGAATAATAAACGTGATGCCGCCGTTGCCCTCTGGATAGATGTTGTAGTAATCGTTTCTGTGGCCGATCGTCAGCGTATGGCACGTCGGTTCCCATTCGTGAGTGTCGAGATCGTAGATGAACCACGCGAAGTACGCGGGATACGTGATCCCGCCGAAGCCGCCGTCGTAAATGCAGTAGATCTTGCGCGCCTGAAGGTCGACGACGCCGGAGGGTTTCCCGTAGCCGTGGTCGTCGAGAGCCGACGTGTCAAAATCGTAAATCGCCTTGTCGGTGCGAACTTCGGTGTCGGTCACGGCGTCTATCTCGTGAACAACAAGATACGCGGCATTTTTAAACTGAGCATCGGAGATTTCTCCGTGCTGATACTTCACAAGGTTTTTCGCGTAAGTCTCTGCGTCTTCACCCGGAACGATGACGAAGAAATGACCGTTTTCACCGTTGTAGATCTCGGGCACCTGGCTGGAGTCGTTCTCGGGATATGAATCTTCCATGATGACTTTTACGCCGTCCGGGGTGATCTTGACAACCGCATAGTAATTTATTCCTTTATACCAGTACGGGTGTTCAGGACCGTTCTGAGTCTCAAGGTCGATAGGATGCCATGCGCCGTCGCCGCCCATATAAACGACCTCTCCGTCGCGCTCAAGCGTTTTGTAAATGATTACGGCGTAAGTGCCGTTCTCGGTTCTGAGAACACGTGTGTGGTGACCGCCGTGGATCGCGTTGGTAGCTGAACCGACGGGAAAAGGTGAACCGGCAGCATATCGGTCTCCTTTAGCATTTTCCCATGCCCCTGAAAACTTTAACTGCCGCAGATACGACGTTTTAATACCGTACGTTGTGTTTTCATATGCGATTCCGATATTATTCGGGTCAGGATCGTCGTCCGTCGCGAATGCAGCGAGGCTCAAAGATCCCGCAAGCATTATGAGCGCGAGCAACATAGAGAGGACTTTACTCAGCGTACTGTTCTTCATTTGTCAGCCTTTCCGCGCGAAGCCGGCCGCGCTATACTGATTTTACAGATATATTATACAATAAGACAAAAAATAAGTAAAGAGAAAAGCGAAAATAGCGCACGGTATTGCCTCGGATAACGGTTTTTTTCATTAAAAAATGCGCCTGCATTTGCAAGCGCATTCTCAGCTACTGGCCGGACTCGAACCGGCGACCTGCTGATTACGAATCAGCTGCTCTACCAACTGAGCCACAGTAGCGTATCCGAGGCGCGTCTTTTGCGCGCCTCGGATATTATACACGAATCGCGGATCGTTGTCAAGAGCG
>JAFWPR010000052.1 GCA_017545225.1 Clostridia bacterium | reverse complement strand
CCCGTTTATAGAAATTTTATCACCCTGATCGATAAGTTCGTAATCATTTTCATTTTCGAGTTCAAGCGGGAGGATCCCCGCGTTGATCAGATTCGCTTTATGGATTCTCGCAAACGATTTGGCAATTACGGCTTTTACTCCGAGATACAACGGAGCGAGAGCCGCGTGTTCACGTGACGAACCCTGACCGTAATTGACGCCGCCCAAGATCACGCTGGGCGCCTCTCTGACTGCTCTTTCTGGGAATTCGGCGTCGCATGCAACAAAACAGTGTTTTGAGATCGCGGGAATATTTGAGCGAAGGGGAAGTATCTTAGCTCCGGCGGGCATAATATGATCGGTTGTGATATTGTCTCCGACTTTCAAAGAGACGGTAAGGTTGAGAGAATCAGGGACAGGGGTTGTATCCGGATAATCTTTAATATTCGGTCCCTTCAGAACGACGACGTTTTCCACATCTTTCTCATCAGCAGGTACTTCGATCATATTATCGTTGACGTCAAATACGTCCGGTATCCTGAATTCCGGCATCTTACCTAGTTCTCTCGGATCGGTGAGATACCCGTTCACGGCGGAAGCAGCAGCAACTTCGGGAGAAACGAGATATATGCCTGCGTCCTTGGTGCCGCTTCTTCCCTCAAAATTTCGGTTGAACGTTCTGAGTGAAATACCGCCGGAATTCGGCGACTGACCCATCCCGATGCAGGGGCCGCATGCGCTTTCGAGAACTCTTGCGCCGCTCTCGATGATAGACGTCAGCAAACCGTTTTTTGCCATCATGGAAAGGACCTGCTTTGAACCCGGAGCTATTGAAAGAGAAACGTTGGGATGAACGGTTTTGCCTTTGAGGATATAAGCGACTTTCATCATATCGAGCAGAGAACTGTTCGTGCATGATCCGATGCAGACCTGATCTATCCCGATGTTTCCCAACTCACTAACTTTCTTTACGTTGTCGGGAGAGTGAGGACATGCCGCCATAGGTTCAAGCGTAGAAAGGTCTATCGAAATGACTGAACTGTATTCAGCGTCCTCGTCTGCAGAGAGAGGTTTCCAGTCGTTCTCACGACCCTCAGCTTTCATAAACGCCAGCGTGACTTCATCGGAAGGAAATATCGACGTGGTCGCTCCAAGTTCCGCTCCCATATTCGTAATTGTGGCTCTTTCAGGAACAGAAAGGGTGGATACGCCGTTTCCGGAATACTCGATAATTTTACCGACTCCGCCTTTGACGCTCATCTTCCTCAATACCTCGAGGATTATATCTTTAGCGGATACCCAGTCGTTAAGTTTACCTGTCAGCCTAACGTTGACAATCTCGGGATAAGTGATATAATATGCGCCGCCGCCCATAGCGACTGCAACGTCAAGTCCCCCGGCGCCGATCGCAAGCATGCCTATACCGCCCGCAGTAGGAGTATGACTGTCTGATCCGATAAGCGTTTTTCCGGGTATTCCGAAACGTTCAAGGTGTACCTGATGGCAGATACCGTTCCCGGGTCTTGAAAACCATACGCCGTGTTTTTTTGCGCACGAACCGATGAAACGGTGGTCGTCGGCGTTTTCGAAACCGGATTGAAGTGTATTATGATCGATATATGCAACGGACCGTTCTGTTCTGACTCGCGGAATTCCCATTGCCTCAAATTCAAGATACGCCATCGTTCCGGTCGCATCCTGCGTAAGTGTCTGGTCGATCCGAAGACCGACTTCACGACCTGTTTCGGGAATTCCGTCAACGATATGCTCGTCAAGTATTTTACGGGCGAGCGGTAATTTCATATCCTATGCCCCTTTCACTTATAGACACCGTACTATTTAAGATTATTCTATCATAGCGTTTTACATTGTGTCAATTATTAAGATGTTAAAGTATACGTAATAAAGAACCTTATTTTTAGTTGATTTTATACCCGTGATATGATAAAATAGTCGCAAGTTTACAATCAGGATGGATAATGATGGATTTCAAAGATAAAAAGTACATATTCTTTGATTTTGACGGAACGATAATAGATACCGGACCCGGTATCAAAAACGGCGTGAGATACGCTCTCGGACAACTCGGGATTCCTATTCGGGAAGGTGATACTCTTGACGGTTTTATCGGTCCCCCGATGACCCAGTCTTATCCTAACAATTACGGACTTGACGCTGATATGACAAAAGAAGCTATCAGGATTTTCCGTGAGTACTACGCAGAAAAAGGGCAGTTTGAATGCTCTCTTTATACGGGGATGGATCTGCTTCTTTCGGACCTTAAGACGGCCGGTAAAGTGATCTGCGTGGCGACTTCAAAACCCGAAAGATTTGCGGAAAAGATACTCGAACGTTTTTCGTTGCTTCAATATCTCGACGTATTCGTCGGCGCGACTCTCGATGGTTCCCGGGAAAAGAAATCCGATGTTCTTAACTGCGTTTTTGAGAGACTGAACGAACCTTGCAGGGATGAGACGGTTCTCATCGGAGATCGTCATTACGACGTTGACGGAGCTAAAGCATGTTCTATGGCGTCGATCGGCGTTCTTTACGGTTACGGTAACAGGAAAGAATTTGAACTTGCAGGCGCCGACGCAATCGTAGAAACCGTGGACGATCTTAAACGGGTTTTGCTTCCTTAGTACTCTTAATAATCTTTTTTTCAGCTTCATAAAATAGACAGAACTGCAAATTAAACGGAGATGTCATTTGAAACGCAGGAAACTGTTTTTTATGAATGCTGCCGGACTTGCGTGCGTCAATATAACTCTGAGATTTATATCAGTTAGTTTCAACGCGTATATTTCCGAAAAAATCGGAGCGGAGAGTATGGGCCTTTTTACACTCGTAATGAGTGTTTACGGACTTGCTGTAATAATTGCCTGCTCCGGGGTCAATCTCGCTTCGGTACGTCTCTCGTCGGAAAAATCCGCGATACTCGAAAAAAAGTTCGCTGCAAAAAAGGAATACAAGAAATGCGCCTCGTCTGTAATCAGATCTTGTATTTTTTACAGTCTGATTTTCAGCCTGTCAACCTCCTGCGTATTATTTGCTTTTTCTACTCTGATAGGAGAAAGAATTCTCGGCGATCCTCGCTGCGTGACTTCTCTTAGGATAGTCGCAGTTAGTCTTCCTGCAATTTCGGCGACTTCGGCGCTTTCCGGATATTTTACAGGTTTGAGGAAAGCGTATAAAAACGCTTTTTCGGTAATCGTTGAACAATTTCTCAAAATATCAGTTACTTCGTTCGCGCTGTCACTTGCACTTCCCGGCGGAACCGACCCGGTTGAATATGCCTGCGTTGCGGTAGTCGGAGGATCAGCCTTTGCCGAGGCATGTTCGCTTCTTGTTAACTCCATACTATATTTCAGCGATTCTAAGATCTCCTCCGGTATAAAGCCCGGCAAGAATAAATCAACGGAATGCGACGCGATTCGTGCGAATCTGAAAGAGGTAGCGAGTATATCTCTTCCGACCGCAATAGGTTCCTACGCAAGGTCTGGACTCGTTACTGCGGAGCATTTGCTCATTCCAGGCGGATTGCGCAAAAGCGGACTCAACGCTTCCGATGCGCTTTCCGCGTACGGTATCGTCCAGGGAATGGTATTCCCGCTGATTCTTTTTCCTTCTGCGCTTCCCGCATCTTTTTCCGCACTTCTTATTCCTGAAATATCCGGGTTACACGCTACCGGAAATGTTGATAAAATTAAACAAGCTGCGAATATATCTCTATCCGTATCTCTTTTTTTCTCTGTTGGAGTTGCGGCTGTATTCCTTAATTTTGCAAACTACCTCGGTATGAATCTATATGCTCAAAAAGAAGCGGTTACAGGTATCTATATAATGGCTCCGCTTGTTCCGGTCATGTATCTTGATTCTACCGTAGACGCGTTGCTTAAAGGCCTTGGAGCGCAGCTTGATTCGATGAAAATCAACATAATCGACGCATTATCAAGTCTGATTCTCGTATTTTTTCTCGTTCCTGTTTTCGGTATCTACGGATATTTGATCACCGTATATTTATGCGAAATACTCAATTTTCTTCTCAGTTTTACTCGTCTTATCCGAATATCGGGCTTCAGACCTTCCATTCTCTCTTCGTTGTCACGGGCTGCCGCGTCTGCAATCTTTTGTTCCGTTTTGTTTTTTGTTTTTAATAAAATGCCGTTTTACGAAAGCATTCCGATTCCTTTCCTGATAACCGCTTTTTCGGCCCTTTATATAATAGTTCTCTCAATCCTTCCCGGCGGAAACAATTCCCGGTTGAGAAGTTACCTCCGTCGTGTTAAAATCAATTCAGGTTTACGAAAGAGAGGAACGTTATGAAGTACCCGGGAAATTTAAAAAAAGCAGCCGATACATATTATTTCAAGATCTCGAAAATTGCTCTTTTCATCACTGCGCTTTTCTCGATATTTATTATGTGTCTCGTCAATTCAATGAACTCTTCTCCGGAACTTGCAATCAAGTATTATTTTGAGATTCCCGGAGTGTTAAAAAATGTTTTACTGATTTGCGCAGCATCCGTAACCGTCGGCGCCGTTTTCGAGGCAGGAACGAACTGATTCGTGATGTATTTCTCATATCGGAGTTTAAAATGGACGGTATTAAAAAACGATTTAATAAGGCGTTGAGGGAATTCGCCATCGATCGACTGATTAAAGAATCAGACACCGTGATAGTCGGTTTTTCCGGAGGCGCAGATTCCCGTGTGCTATTGTCGCTGATGACAGAATATGCTCACAATCTCGGAAAAAAAGTCTTATGCGCTCACGTCAATCACATGATAAGGGGTGAGGAAGCAAATCGCGACGAGAATAATTGCGTCACGTGGGCAAAAGAATGCGGCGTTCCGATAAAGGTCTGTCGCATCGACGTTCCCGCGATTGCAGAACGGGAAGGAAAGGGCATTGAAGAGACAGCCCGTGATGAACGATATAAGTTTTTTGAAAAAGTCGCTTCCGAGGCCGAAGGCAAGTCGATCATAGCGACCGCTCATAACGCTGACGATAATCTCGAAACAGTCATTTTCAATCTGATTCGCGGAAGCGGAACTCGCGGTATGGCGGGTATTCCGCCGGTGCGAGACGGTAAATATGTCAGGCCTCTGATCCTTTGTTCATCTTCTTTAATTAGAGAGTATTGCCTTGAAAACGGAATAACGTACAACGTTGACATAACGAACCTCGATACTGAATACACGAGAAACTATATCAGAAACAGTATCGTCCCACTGCTCGAAAATATTTCCCGTGATCCCGCCGACGCAGCAATCAGGATGTGTTCCGTTCTCAGAACGGACGAAGAGTTCATCTCCTCGCTGGCGGATGGTTATATTATTGAGCACGGAAAAGGACCTCAGGCTCTTAGTTCGATGCGTTCGCTTCACGATGCTTTACTGTCCAGGGTGATTGACCGTCTTTACCGTTCGGCCGGGGGCGCAAGATCACTCTCGAAAACCCACGTAGACTCAATAATCGACGCAGTCAAACGTAAGGAAGGCGTTGTTTATATCAGCCTTCCGGACGGGATACGATTCTGTCGTTCGGGAAATACGGTAGATTTTGTCAAGGGATCGGTCATTATCGAAGGCATAGACGGGATCATTCCTCTCATTGTAGACGGAGATCCGTTCGTATTCGGCGACTTCGCCCTGACCGCGTCGACGTTTCCTTCTCAAACGATCGTTTACGATGGAAATATTTACAATTTATCTATACACAAATTGACAAAATTTGATAAAATAAAATGTGATTTTCAAGTGAGAGGAAGATCACCTGGCGATACCTACAGATTCGGCGGTATGACCCGAAAGGTCAAAAAGCTTTTTTGCGACAAAAAAATACCTGCTGAAAAGAGAGGTTCCGTTCCGTTAGTGACCGACAACGACGGCATAGTCTGGATTCCCGGTTTTCCTCTTCGGGACGGTGTGTCTCCGGAACCCCAATGCAACGATCCCGGCGTTAGCCTGTGCTTTTACGTAAAAAACGTTAAATAATGGGACTTTGAAAGGTGTTGTCTTATGATTAACAGAAAATTTGACGATTCCGCTGACATCGACCATATTCTACTGACAGAGGAACAGATTGCCGATGCCGTCTCGGCGATCGCCGCAAAGATCGATGCAGACAGCCGCGAAAGCGAAAGAGATCTTTTGCTTTTGGGAATACTTAAAGGCAGCGTCGTTTTTATGGGCGATCTTATGAAAAAGCTCAAAACGCCTGTTGAGATCGATTTCATGAAGGTTTCCTCATACGGATCTTCCACGGTTTCATCAGGAAAAATCAATATTCTTCTCGATTTACACAGAAAGGATCTTTCTGATAAAGATATCATCATCGTAGAGGATATCATTGACAGCGGACGGACGCTTTCCTATCTTTTGAAATATCTCGAGATTGCCGGAGCCGGTTCAGTCAAGACGTGTACTCTTCTTGACAAACCGTCGAGAAGATCCGTAGAGTTTATTCCCGATTATACCGGATTTACCATTCCGGATGAATTCGTCGTGGGATACGGCCTTGACTACAATGAGCATTACAGGTCTCTTCCTTATATCGGGGTACTTAAACCCGGCGTATGGAAAAACTGAACGTTCCGAGTGATCCACATCCGACATACGGAGGTAATAGATGAAACACAGTTTCAGAAACGTAATCATATATATTGTTTTTATCGCCGTGATCATTATCACTACGGCTGCTTTGTGGTCGCGCGTTCCGTCCGAATCTGTCCATTACAGCGATATCGTTACTCTGTTTGAAAACGAACGCGTAAAGAGGTTTGAGGTCGACGGAGATAATAACGTTAAACTTGTTGTCCGCGACAAGGCGTCTGACGGTACGGAAACGGAAAAAAACGTCAATTATAAAGTTCGCGATCTAGCAATCTTTTACGAAGATCTTAACCCGCTTATCAGCGAACAACTCGAGGCGGGTATTATCGAATATTACGATTATCCGGGACCGAACGAAGTTCCTTTTTGGGTTCCGTACATCCCTTACGTTATAATCATCGTTCTGATTATTGCGATGTGGATTTTCTTCATGCGTTCCGAAATCGGCGGAAGAGGCTCGCGCCTTAATTCCGTCGGAAGAGCAAAAGCCAAACTGGCATCGGTCGATAAAACAAACGTATTCTTTAAGGACGTTGCGGGAGCTGATGAGGAAAAAGCCGAACTCGAGGAAATCGTCGAATTTCTTCGCAATCCGTCATTCTTTACTAAACTCGGAGCGAGAATCCCTCACGGAGTTCTTCTTGTCGGCCCTCCGGGAACCGGTAAAACTCTGATCGCCAAAGCTGTCGCCGGAGAGGCTGGCGTTCCGTTTTTCTCGATCTCCGGTTCAGATTTCGTTGAAATGTACGTCGGCGTCGGTGCGTCAAGGGTACGCGATCTGTTTGAAACTGCAAAAAAGAATCCCGCCGCAATAATTTTCATCGACGAGATAGACGCTGTCGGCCGTCACAGGGGCGCTGGACTCGGCGGCGGACATGATGAGAGAGAACAGACTTTGAATCAGTTACTCGTTGAAATGGACGGTTTTGATACGAATGCGGGAGTTATTGTAATGGCGGCGACAAACCGTCCCGACATTCTTGACCCTGCGCTCCTCAGACCCGGAAGATTTGACCGTACCGTCACTATGAATTACCCCGATATCAATGGCAGGCTCGAGATCCTGAAAGTTCATTCACGAAACAAGCCGCTTGAAGACGGTGTGGATCTTGAGGTCATTGCACGTACTACGGTTGGATTTACCGGAGCAGATCTATCCAATCTTCTCAACGAGGCCGCTTTACTTGCTGCACGTAAGGGAAAGCATTTGATCGGTATGAACGATATTGAGGAATCAATGATCAAAGTGATCGTCGGTACCTCCAAGAAATCCCGCATTTTTACTGACGAAGAAAAGAAAAACACAGCTTATCACGAGGCCGGTCACGCTATCGTCACTTATTTCAGAGCTAAAGACGATCCCGTTCATCAGATCTCAATTATTCCGAGCGGACGCGCTCTCGGATATACTCTCAACCTTCCGAAACGCGACAGAAATCAAATCACCAAAACCGAACTTGAAGGATCTATCGCAGTTTGCCTCGGTGGACGTATCGCAGAAAAGATCATTTTCGGAGACATTACGACCGGTGCATCCGAAGACATTCAAAGAGCGACTTCAAAAGCCCGTATGATGGTTATGAAATACGGTATGAGCGATGAATTAGGTCCCATTCTCTACGGTAACGAATCGACGAGCGACGAAGTTTTCCTCGGCCGTGATTTCAACAACACAAAGACCTATTCCGAACAGACCGCCGCATTGATTGATGCAGAGATCAAAAAGATCATTTCCGCTGCTTACGCCGATGCCGAGCAAATACTCAGGGATAACATTGAAAAACTTCATTTCATTGCTGATTATCTGATAAAGAATGAGGTTATGGAAGAAGAGCAGTTCCGTCTCGTTATGGAAGGCGAGCCCACCGTTGAGGAACTTGAGGCTATGGTCGCTGAAAAGAAAAAACGCAGCGAGGAAGAGAACAAACAAAGGGCCGCTCACATCAAAGAGGAGGAGAGACGCCGCGAAGAAGAACGCAGGCTCGAGGAACTGAAGAAAAACGGGGGCGCGTTTGCTCACCAGAACGGCAGCCCGCGTCCGGATGAACCCGTACAGGACACCCCGATCCATGACAAGCCCGAATCAAACGATCCTGTAACACAGGATCAGAATGCAGAAACAACGAATTCTCCCGAATCGGAACAACCGAAAGAACCCGTCGGCCAAGATAACGAAAACGACGAGAATTAAAATCAAATCATACCGTACGGGTTGATTTCCCGTACGGTATTTGTTTGTTGACTTTGAACCGTCAAATTGATATAATTTGATGTAAGAAAAAACGAGACGGCATTTTTATTGCGGAAAGGATTAAATATGAAATTTTCGTCATGCGGATGGTGGTTCGGCGGGGACTGGTATGAAAACGTTACTGAAGCTAAAAAGTGCGGTTTCTCGGCTCTTGAGAATCTTTCGTGGGCTAATCTCGACCTTAACAAAGCGGCCGAGTTTCTTAAAAGGGAAGAAATGGTCAATTCCGCTCTCCTGATAGAATCTACTGACAAAGATCTGAAATGCTTTCTTGAATGGGAACACGGAATGGTCTACGAAGATTCGAGAGAACCTTTTTTAAAATCGTTTACAGAGACCGTTAAAGCTTGTGAACTGCTCAAAGTTCCGAATATCGTCGCAACGAGCGGAAACGAGCGATTTGACATTGAAAGAGAAAAACAGGTCGAAATGGTTGCAGATCTCCTTTCGGAATTCGGAAAAATCGCTGAACAGAGCGGTATCTCTGTCGTTTTCGAACCTCTGAACGTTCTCGTCGATCACGAAGGATACCTCATAAGCAAGAGTTCCGAAGCTTTCGAACTTATCAAACGAGTCGATTCGCCCGCCGTGAAAGTCCTGTTCGATATCTACCATCAGCAAATAACCGAAGGAAATGTGATAAGAAATATCACGGAGAATATCGACCTGATCGGCCATTTTCATATTGGAGATAACCCAGGAAGACATGAACCGGGAACCGGAGAACTTAACTACACGAATATTTTCTCGGCGATCAAAAACACAGGTTACGACGGATATCTCGCTTTTGAGTGCAGTCCTTCGGCAGACGCACATACAGTAGCACGTAAAATGAGCGAATTCATTGCTCCCTTTGAAACCTGAAGGTGATATCATGAAAGAATTGATCATAATTGGCGCGGGACCTGCAGGAATGACAGCGGCAATATATGCCGCAGACGCCGGTCTATCCGTTCGTTTGATCGAAAAGGGGATGTACGGCGGTCAGATGACCACGACCGATCGTATTGAAAACTATCCCGGTTTCAAGGAGATCGCCGGTTGGGAACTTTCTCAACGGATGTTTGAATGCGTTACCGCATCGGGAGTATCTCTGACTTCCGATAACGTATTATCGCTTGAACGGTCAGGCACGAATTATAAAGTCATTTGTCAAAAAGAAACGTATGAGGCAAATGCCGTAATAATTGCGAACGGAGTGGCCCGAAGAAAACTTGATATTCCGGGTGAAAAAGAGTTCGCGGGCAGAGGTGTATCTTACTGTGCTGTCTGCGACGGAAATTTTTTTCGAGGCCGCGACGTTGCGGTAATCGGAGGAGGGAACAGCGCGCTTGAAGACGCAGCGTACCTCGGCGGTATCTGTAATCGCGTTTTTCTGATCCACCGTCGGGACGAATTCCGTGCGGATGAGAAATATGTTCGCGCTATTAATTCATTTGATAATATCGAACGAGTCACGTCGCACGTCCCGGTAAGGATTGTAGGAAACGAAACGCTTACGGGAATCGAAGTGAGAGATCTTAAAACGGATTCAGTCAGAACGATCCCTGTCAGCGGAGTATTTGCAGCTACGGGCCTTATATCTGATAACAATGCTTTTGCAGGAATCGTTAACGTTACAGATGAAGGGTATATAGTTTCCGATGAGAACTGCGTCACGTCTGCTCCGGGTGTCTTCGCGGCAGGCGATACAAGACAGAAAAAACTCCGCCAGATAGTCACGGCTTGTGCTGACGGCGCTTCAGCCGCCAAAAGAGCCCTTGAATATTTGAACGGAGTATGATACGTTTGCGTTTATCTGTCTGATGAAAAAACAATACCGTTTTTGCGGCGTATCTCGTCTGTCACTTCCATTGATATTCGGGATATCGCCGCATAATCATGCTTAACTTCGCGTTTTGAGACCAGTTCTCTGAATACTTCTATCTCATAATTCATATTGTTTTGTTTATTCGAGGAATAGATGATTTCGTCTGTTCCTCCCCTTTTTTTCAAACGAACTATAGATGGCGACGAGAGTTTATCGATCGTGACGGAGCCGTTCTCTCCGATTATTACGGAGGGATTCACGCTGTCACAGATTTTTGAATAAGAGATCACAGCGGTCAAACCGTCGTAGGGAAGCAATGCCTCTCCGCCTCCCTCCATTCCGTTTTCGAAGACCGTTGATGATGCGCTTATCGGCCCTAACGGGGTTCCGAGAAGCATTGCGCATACGTAGACCGGATAGATACCGATATCCATAACCGCGGCGTTTGAAAAAGACGGGTCGAAAGCGCGCATGTATTCTCCGTTTTTGAATCTGTCGTAACGGGAAGAGTATTGACAGTATTCAAATGTCGCGTGTCTGAGACGGCCTAACGTTTTGATAGCCCGCTTAACTTTTTCGTAAGCAGGATCGAAAGAAGGACGCATCGCTTCCAGCAGTACTTTACCGGTCTTTTCTGAAACGGAGAGCATCTCGTCGTATTCTTTCAGGTCGGAAGCGATAGGTTTTTCACACAGGACGTCATAACCCGCACGCATAGCACCGATTGCTGTTTCTGCGTGAAATCTGTTCGGCGATGCAACGTATATCGCATTTACGTCGGATGAGAACAGATCCTTGATTTCGGTCACAACTTCGGGGACTGATGATCTGTCAGAATAATTACGTCTGACGAAATCCTCTCCGGTTTCGCGTTTTCTGGACAAAACGGTCGAAACGGAAACTCCGCTGACTTCGCGAACTGCTTCAGTGAACAAACCGCTTATCATTCCGGTTCCGATTATACCGAACTTAAGAGATTTCATTTCTTGCTTTTCCTTTCGGAGAGGATAACGGGTCCGAGAAGACCGGAAGGCTCCATTAGCAAGTATTTTGAGCACAGATCGCGTTGCTCGTAACCCAAGTGATTCGAGACGACGACGCATAGCTCGTTTTCGCCTTCTTTGACGCTATCTGTCACATCAAAAACATAAGGTGGAACGATCGACGTTCCGCAATATTTACCGTTGACCGTCACTTCGGCTGTTTCACCGACGTATCCGAGGTCAATCGAATATCCGGTTCCGGGAACAACTGAGAGTTTGAACCGTTTTTCGTATTTCATAAAGCCGCCGAATCGCGGATAGTTTTTAGGAGACGTGACGTTTTCGAGCTCATCGATTTCCCGTACTTCACGGAACGAAGGGTATTCTTCCGCCGTGCAGAAAGATAAGTTCCATTTCCCTGAAATATTCACGGTTTTACCGGTTTCATACTCTTCAATAGCGTCCAAACCGCAGACATCCGAGCCAAATACGAATATAACGGACTCGTATGGTTTGAGAGTAACCGTTATATGGCCGTCACAACTTGTTTCGGAGTAAGCCTTGTTTTCAAGAGGAAAATAACGTACGTATTTTCCGCCTTTGAACGCTCCGAAGGTGATCCCGGTTCTGATGGTTGCGTCGATACCTTCATTCGTCAGCATATAGACGTCTTCTTCACCTGCGCGTCTGTGATAAAAGCGAAGATACTTTTCTTGTTTATCAGTTTTAACGTCATAATAACGGCGATTGCTCATCCATTCGGAAAGGGAAGAGAGTTCACAGCAGAAAACGTGCTCTCCGTGAAGTTCAATACCTTTTCCTTCTGCTGTCTTATCGGTCACACTGTCGACAAAAACAACGTCGACCCCGTTTTCCGAAAGTTCCTTTAGTTTGAAAAGTGCCTTTTCAGGAAGGTATTCGCTGTAAGGGACGATGAAGCAGTCGAAAAAGTTACCCGAGATTACCATTTTCCCGTCATTTGCCGTTGCGTTCAGCAAATAATCGACCGGAACGATATCGAAATCTATATTATTTTCGGTAAGGCGACGTGCCGGCTCATAGAATTTCATATAGTCGCCGCCTGTCCATTCCGCCTCGGCGTGATATAGAATTGCAGCGGAGCAGATATGTCTGCCGGTATCGAGCATTGTCGAAACCCGGTTCATATACTCCATGAGTATCTTGAAATATCTGAATTCAGCGTTATGACCGGCTCCCGTGAACTGCGGCGGCACTTCGTCCGGGAACTTCGCCGAGAACGCGTGAGGAACGAAATAATTCATTCCTCTGACGAGCATATGGTCGGCGAGCCATTTCATCATTTTGAGTCCTTCCGCCCATCCGTAAGCGCCGAATATTTCGCACATAGCGCGCCCTTTTTTCAAAGGCTGAATATCCGAGTGAGAAGAAGCAAGCTTAGCGAGGCTGAAATGGAAAAAATCGGGATCAGCGGTATCGTACCAACACGGACAAGCGTTTGCATGCTCAGTCATACCGGGAACGATCTGACAGAGAACCACGTCAACTCCCGCCATATCCTGACCGTCAAGAGATCTGAAATAATGGCCGCCGCTTCCCATATTCGAATGCTGATCGTAGTCTTCGACGATATGACCGATATACTCAACGCCGTGCTCGCGGCACCAGTCTCCGACGCGATCGCAGAAATTCGTTTTATAAAGCGTCGTTACACCGTCCATATAGGCGACTCTGTATTTGGGTGTAACGCCTTCCATTGTAAACCAAAGAGAGGGCAGATGAAGGAGCCAGTCTTTCCCGTATCTCGTGATCACTTCGTTTTTTATATATTCATTCCAAGGATATACTCCGTGCGACTTTGTCTCCCCGTATTTCGGGAGTGAACCTTTATCCATCAAAAACGGTTCGTCACTGAAGAAACCTTTAAAGGTATTTCCGAAATATTTTCCGAGTTTTTTAAAGTGAGGTTCATAGATTTCGCTGAACATCAAATCGACAGATTGAGGATTAGTGAAGTCGACTCTGCCGTCCTTTACCGGTCTTTCAAACAGAAGAAAAACTCTCCATACTCCTTCCGGAACGTCAAAAAAGATTAAACCGTCGTGAACGTTTTCAGTAATATCTAAGCATTCGCCTGTGAGTTCTTCGGCCTTATCTCCGCGTTTACATGCGACGGCTGCGACAAATGAATCGCCTTCGTCAGCCCAACCGTCAAGGATAACACACCCGTCCTTTACCGGTCCTCTGACGTCGATATGCTTTTCCGTTATTCCTCTTTTCCCGAGTTCGGGAAAGCGTTCTTTTACAGCGCCGTTGCAGAATCCGGTCGGAAAATATTTATCGTCAAGTACCCAGACGTCAAGGCCGAGTTTTGCCGATTCGTTAAGGATAAGTTTCATATCGTCCCACCAGGGATCGCGCGCAAAACCCTCGTGCGGTCTTGATTCAACGCAAAGTGCGCCGACGCCCGAATCGGCTATCCGGCGCAGTTCTTCGAGTATCGTTTCATCGTCTTCTCCGTGCTGCCAGAAAAAGGGAAGAATGTGATTGTCCGGCTTTGAGGCAAGACATTTGTCGAGTTTGTCACGAAGGATCATTTTTCGATATTTGCCTTTCTTTAGTTATTGTTCTTTAAGTCGATTATAAACGATTCACGATATAAAATCAACACAATGGATTGTTTTTATCTTTGAATATGGACAAAAGATATCTCTTTATGATATCATATTCTTAAGCAACAATTATTTTGGATTTATCGGAGTTTATATGCTTTTAGACTACGGCGCGCTTCTTTCGATCGACGCGACTCTCTTTTTGCTTCTTGCCGCCGGATTCGTCGCGAAAAAGGCCCGCGTAATCGATGAGGTATCAACAAAAAAGCTGTCAGCTGTCATCGTAAAGATCGGACAGCCGTTTTTGCTGATCTCATCGTTGATTTCCCTTGATTTCTCGACAGAAAACCTGAAAATGGGTCTTCTTACGCTTGCACTTAGTTTCGGTCTTCACGTTTTTATGGCAACTCTTGCTTTTCTCTTTTCAAAAGGGTTTCGAAAAGACCCGAACAGATCTATCACCGAGTTTGCACTGATCTTTACCAACTGCGGCTTTATAGGCTTTCCTATAATTAACTCCATTTACGGGGAAAAGGGACTGTTCTGCGGAGCGTTCTATCTTGTCGGTTTTCATCTGTTTCTTTGGACTTGGGGCGTATTCGTTCTTTCACGCGGCAGAGAAGATATCAAACTTACACCGAAAAAAATCTTCATCAACTACGGAACGATCCCCAGTCTCATCGGAATAATCCTTTTCCTTCTCCCATTCAGAATGCCGACCGCGGTGATAACGTTCTCTCAATACCTCGCAGGCCTTTGTACGCCCGTTTCGCTTTTGATCACAGGCGCTCTGATAGCTTCCCGTTCTCCTAAACTTCTTTTCGGAAAGATCTCGACTTATATCGTTTCAGCTTTAAAACTGATAGTTATTCCCATGATTACCGCGTGCATTCTGCGCCTTTTGGGTCTCGATCCGTTTTTCATCGTTTTCGGAACCGTCATGGCCGCGCTTCCGACCGCGTCCGTCGTTTCGATGTTTTCGGAACTTTATTCTATGGACTCGGGATATTCTTCCCAACTTGTCGGAATTACGACTCTCTTTTCCGTCGGGACGCTTCCCCTTCTCGTTCTTTTCGCTCAATTCATCAGTACGGTATAAGGGGAGGGCATCGCTGTGAACAAGGAATTTAAAAACGCTCTTTTCGTCACAGATCTCGACGGGACCCTGTTCGGTAAAGAACCCGTTCTTTCAGACGAATGTATCGAACATATAAAAAAGTTGAACGCGGAAGGTGTAAGGCTGACTTTTTCAACTGCGAGAACGTACCGTACCGTTGACCGTATACTACGCGACGTTCCCGTCCCGATCCCCGTTTCATTGATGAACGGCACAATGATACGGGACGTAAAAAAAAGGTTGACCCTCGACGTCAAAAAGATCCCCGATACGGTTGCCGACAAAGCAGGGAAGAGTTTTCTTGCTTCAGGTACTTTCCCGCTCGTTTACAGATATAAAGACGGTGAAATGCTGACATATTACGCGGAGATATCAGGGGATAATATGAGATCTTTCATCGAAGAAAGAATTGAAAGATTCGGGAAGCCTTTTATCAAAGTCACCCCGGAAGAACTGTTCCGCACCGGATCCGATTCGCTCGGCGACGTGATCTATTTCTGTGCGATCGTCAAAGATAGCGACGGCAGCGATCTGCTTGAAAGTTTGAACGGAGTTGAGAACGTCTGCCTGACGTCTTACAAAGATAACGCGTCAGACAGCAGGTACGTAGAGATATATTCTCCTTATGCTTCAAAGAAAAGCGCAATACAATATCTGAAACATTTGACGGAAGCCGATAAACTCGTATCTTTCGGTGACAACTTCAACGACCTTACGATGTTCGAGGTCAGCGATCTTTGTTTTGCTCCCGCAGGGTCTCCCGAAAAGGTTATTTCATGCGTCAACGGCACCGTCCCTCCGCCTGATGAATGCGGAGTCACTCGAAAAATAGCAGAACTGACGGGGATCAATCTTTGATCTCCGTTTTTTATATTTTCACAAAAAAAATTCAAAAACTATTGAAAAAAGTTTCTTAAAGTGATATAATACCTTTTACGTGTCAAAGACACAAATTTATCACACACATAGTCCCTTTCTTTCTGACGGTGCCGGTTTGTCCGGTTACAGAAAAGACGGACTATGGTGGAAAAACCGTAGGAGGACATTATGTCTATCGTAACCATTAAACAGCTTCTCGAAGCGGGCGTCCACTTCGGACATCAGACCAGACGCTGGAACCCGAAGATGGCAGAGTACATCTTCACTGAGCGCAACGGACTTTACATCATTGACCTTCAGAAGACGATCAAAAAGTTCGAAGAAGCTTACAACTTCGTGCGCGACACCGCCGCCGAAGGCGGAAAGATCCTGTTCGTAGGGACGAAAAAGCAGGCTGCAGACGCTATCCGTGAGGAAGCGGAGAGATGCGGCATGTACTACGTCAACGTCAGATGGCTTGGCGGAATGCTCACCAACTACAAGACGATCAAGACTTCTATCGACAGACTCCGTTCTCTTGAAAAGATGCAGGAAGACGGCACGTTCGATATGCTTCCCAAGAAGGAAGTCGCTTCTCTTCAGAAAGAGATGTACAACCTTGAAAGAAACCTCGGCGGCATCAAGGAGATGGGCGGACTTCCCGCTGCTATTTTCATCGTTGACCCGAGAAAAGAGCATAACGCGGTTCTTGAGGCAAAGAAACTCGGTATTCCTGTCGTCGCTATCGTCGATACGAACTGCGACCCCGACGACGCAGATTATGTGATCCCCGGAAACGACGACGCTATCCGCGCTATCCGCCTTTACGCATCCGTTCTTGCAGATGCTGTGATCGAGAGCCGTCAGGGCGCTCAGTTCACCGAAGCAGACGCAGACGGGGACGAAGAGAAAGTCGAAGAAGAAGCGGCGGAATAATTACGAGTTAACAAACGGAGGAATATAAAATGGCTGCTATTACTGCTAAAATGGTTTCCGATCTCCGAGCTAAGACCGGATGCGGAATGATGGAATGCAAAAAGGCGCTTACCGAAGCAAACGGCGACTTTGACGAGGCCGTCAAGGTCCTTCGTGAAAGAGGACTTGCCGTTGCAAACAAAAAGGCAAGCAGAATCGCTTCCGAGGGCGTCGTTGATATAATGACGAACGAAGAAGGAAACGTCGCTGCAATGATCGAGGTCAATGCTGAAACCGATTTTGTTGCAAAGAACGACACATTCAAGGAGTTCGTCCGCGGCATACTTTCTACCATCATCGAGAAGAGACCGGCCGATATGGCTACGCTTCTTGCTCTCCCTTATCTTGATACTGATTTCACAGTTGAGGGCAAACTCAAGGACATGATCTTTACGATCGGCGAGAATATGAACATCCGCCGTTTCGTTATCGTTGACGGTATCCTTTCTTCCTATATCCATGGCAAGGGAACCACCGGCGTTATTATTTCTTTTGAAGCAGATGATGCAGCGAAGAGCAATCCCGGATTCCCGGAATTCGCTAAAAATATCGCTCTTCAAGTTGCCGCAATGCCTGTTTCCTACCTCAACAAAGAGTCTGTTCCTCAGTCAGTTATCGACGAGGAACTCGGTATTATAATGACTCAGATCAAGAACGATCCGAAGAACGCTGCCAAGCCCGAAAACATCATCGAGAAGATGGCAACCGGTAGACTCGGTAAGTTCTTTGAAAAGAGCTGCCTCACTGAACAGAGCTACGTCAAGGACGATTCTCTCACCGTCGGTCAGTATGTTGAAAAGACTGCAAAAGAATTCGGCGGAAAAATCGCTCTTTCCGGATTCTGGTGCTATGAGAGAGGCGAAGGTCTCGAGAAGAGAGAAGACGACTTTGCCGAAGAGATTGCAAGACTCACCGGAAAAGCCGAGTAATCAAACTGAAAATCCTTTTTACGCCCGGGAAATTTTAGCCCGGGCGTTTCTTTTGTTTCATATTTTTTACTTATTCAGGGAGTTACTATTTACAAAATATCTTTTTTAATGTAAAATATATTTTGGCAAAGGAGGCGTATTGAATTGATAGATATTAAATACAAGCGCGCCTTTTTGAAATTATCGGGTGAAGCGCTTGCTTTGAAAGGCGAAGACGGGTCGGTAAAAGAAATATTTGACGACAAGGTTATTGACGATATTGCCGAGGACATCTGCGCTTGTACCGATCTCGGAGTCGAGATAGGCATTATGATAGGCGCCGGAAATATCTGGCGTGGCAGGATGGGTAAAAATCTGGATCATGCAAAAGCAGATCACATGGGAATGCTTGCCACAACGATCAACTGCCTCAGAATGCAAGATGCACTTCAAAAGATGGGATGCAACGCAGTCGTAATGACTACTGTCACAATGGACGGTTTTACCGAAGTCTTCTCTCACGAGAAGGCAAAAGAGTATCTAAAAGCAAAAAGGCCAGTCATTTTTGGCTGCGGCGCGGGGATCCCGTTCATATCCACCGACACCGCCGGCGTAATAAAAGCTCTTGAGATCGGCGCTGAGATCATTCTGATGGCTAAGAATATCGACGGCGTTTACACCGCCGATCCAAACGTTGAAAAAGATGCGAAACGGTTCCGCGTTATTTCCTATAAAGAATGTCTCGACAGGGAACTCAAAGCTACTGACGCTTCCGCTTCCGCCATCGCACAGGAAAACAAGATAGACACGCTTGTCTTTTCACTAAAAGAAAAAGACGCGGTCAAGCGAGCTGTATGCGGTCTGGCCGAAGGAACTCTCATTACTGCAGAACACGTTCCTTCTGAATTTTATTAAATAACAAACAGGAGTCAGATATGAAACTTGATACAACCGATTTTGAAAGAAAAATGAAAAAATCATGCGAGCTGTACGAAACGTCTCTTGAGACGATCCGTGTGGGTCGCGCAAACGCAGCGGTTCTTTCCGGTGTCACCGTCGATTATTACGTGGTTGAAACACCCATCAATCAGGTCGCTGAGATTAAAGTCCCAGACCCAAAGACTCTCCTCATCTCGCCGTGGGACTCTTCGATGGTAAAGAACATCGAAAGGGCGATCCTTGCTTCAAACGTAGGTATCACCCCCCAAAACGACGGGAAGATGCTCCGTCTCTCTTTTCCGCCGCTTACAGAAGAAAGAAGACGTGAACTTTCAAAACAGGTTTCAAAGATGGGCGAGGATGCCAAGGTCAACGTCAGAAACATCAGGCGTGACGGCATTGAAAAAGCAAAGAATCTCAAAAAGCAAAGTGAGATGACTGAGGATGAGCTCAAGGAATCCGAGAAAGACATGCAGGATCTCACAGATAAATACATCAAAGAGATCGATAAGATAACCGCTGCCAAAGATCAGGACATAATGTCAATCTGACGTTATTTTCACGGAGAAAAAAGGCCCGGGAAACTGCCCCGAGGGAAAGATCCCGGGTCCCGTTTTATTATGTTTAAAAAAAAGAAGAAACCTTTAAACACAGAAGATATAATAGACGTCGTCAAGAACTCCGGCCTCCGTCATATCGCTTACATCATGGACGGTAACGGCAGATGGGCGACGGCTCGCTCTCTTCCAAGAGAACTTGGTCACAGCGCCGGTGCAAAAAACTTCAAGGAAATAGTCCGGTACTCAAGGAACGTCGGTATCAGATACGTAACGGTTTATGCTTTTTCGACAGAGAACTGGAAGAGACCCGAAAGGGAAGTGGCCGCCATTATGAAACTCCTCGACCAGTATATAGATGAAGCTGAACTGGAAGATGAGATCGAATTTCTTTTTATCGGAGACAGGGAATCGGTCGACCCGCGCATAAGAGAGCGAATGACGTCTCTTGAAAAACTAACCGTCGGCCGTCCATTCAGAGTTAATATTGCATTCAATTACGGCGGAAGAGACGAGATCGTTCACGCAGTAAATCTTGCGATCTCAAAAGGTATTACAACAATAACCGAAAAAGACGTCTCGGAAAACGTTTACACTTCTGATTGCCCGGATCCCGACCTGATCGTTCGTACCGGGGCCGAATTCCGTATTTCAAACTTTCTGATGTGGCAATCTGCATATTCCGAACTTTATTTTTCAGACAAAATGTGGCCTGAATTCAAGCCCGAAGACGTTGATGCGGCAATTATTGAATTCTCCAAAAGAAAAAGGCGCTTCGGCGGCGTCTGAATGTGGGAGGAAAGATGAAAACAAGAATAATAACCGGGGTAGTGATGATATCACTTTTCATCCCGATACTGATATTCTCCGACACTTGGGCATTTCCGATTTTGATAGCGCTTCTTTCTCTTAAAGCATCTTTTGAGATCCTAAAATGCGACGGTACAAAGAATATCGCTCTGATTATACTTTCCGCACTCTTCGCATCTGCTTCGCCTATCCTTGCAAGACTGTCCTTTATCCTCAAATTTGGCTTCGGAAGATTTGCCAAACTATACATATTCGCTTTTTTCTTCTATCTGCTCATAAACCTGACAGTTTCGATTTTTTCACACGGGAAATATCCGATTGACCGTGCAGCGCTGACGTTTCTCAGCATCTTCTACACAGTGACGTCGTTTACATGCATAGTTTTTCTGAGAGATTATCCGTACGGCGGCAAATACATTTATCTTCTTACGTTTATAGCCCCTTGGATCAGTGATACTTTCGCATATTTTATCGGATCGTTTTTCGGAAAGCACAAACTCATTGAAGACGTCAGCCCCAAAAAGACGGTCGAAGGCTGCATCGGCGGCATATTCTTCACAGGTGTTACGTGCGTTGTTTACGGAATCATTCTCGTTCACGCAGTTCACGCCAAATTCGAACCTTCGTATATTGCTCTGTTTGTGATCGGTCTGGTGATCTCCGTCATTTCACAAATCGGAGATCTCGCAGCCTCTCTTATTAAACGTCATTTCAATGTCAAGGACTACGGAAAGATCTTTCCGGGGCACGGCGGGGTTATGGACCGATTTGACAGTGTATTTCCAGTCGCTCCGACCCTTCTTCTCTCAACGATGCTTCTGCATTATCTCGGAGTTTTCAAATGATCGACAGGGACTACAGCGGACTTAGAGTTGCAGTGCTCGGATCGACGGGCTCGGTCGGCACACAGGCTCTTGACGTTATCCGCGAACTTGGATGTAAAGTTGTTTTCCTATCGGCAAGATCCAACGCCGAATTGCTCTCGTGCCAAACTTCTGAATTTCTTCCTGAGGCTGTATGCCTCACGTATCCGAAAAAAAGAGACGGGTTCGTTTTTCCGAAGATCGGAAACACAGAATTATTCCTAGGGGAAAAGGCGCACGTGAATTGCATAAAAGCCCTTGACGTCGACGTGATCATCCACGCCGTTTCCGGTCTTTCAGGAATCCCCTCTGCTCTTGAAGCATCTAAAAAGGGCGTAAGACTTGCCGTCGCAAATAAAGAAGCGATCATCACGCTCGGAGATCTGATCCTCGATAATATCAAAAAATCAGGCGGTGTCCTTATTCCCGTAGACAGTGAGCATAGCGCAATATTCCAATGTCTGCTGACAAACAGGGGCGATCTCTCCCAGATCAGAAAACTGATTCTTACGGCATCGGGCGGTCCTTTCTTCGGGTATACCGCCGAAATGCTTGCAAACGTTACGCCGGCGATGGCTCTCGCTCACCCGACGTGGAAGATGGGACCCAAAATTACCGTTGACAGTTCGACGCTGATGAATAAAGGTTTTGAGATCATCGAAGCCGTAAGACTTTTCGGTGTGGATGAGAGCGCCGTTGAAGTCGTTGTACACAGACAAAGTATAATACATTCGATGGTGGAATATATTGATAGCACCGTCATTGCGCAGCTCGGATCACCCGATATGCGTGCCCCTATCCTCTATTCTCTCACATATCCCGAAAGAGTAGGGAGCCCCGTTGCTCCTCTTGACTTGATAGGTATATCCAAACTCACTTTTGATAAACCTGATGACAATGTATTTCCGTTACTGAAAACCGCACGTCGGGCGATCCGTGAAGGCGGAGTTGCTCCGGCAACACTGATATCGGCAGATGAAGCGGCAGTTGCTTCATTTCTTGAAGGAACCATCTCATTTGATAAGATACCGATTGTCGTTGAAAAAACTATGGATAAAGCCTCAAACGATCGTGATATTTCGGTTGAAAACGTATTTTCTGCTGTTTCCGAAGCCGACAGAATCGCTAAACAGATTATTACTGAACTATGATTTCCGGAGGATAAAATGACGGTAGTCTATATCCTGGTTGCTATCCTCATTTTCGGCTTACTTGTTGTAATACATGAAGGCGGGCACTATTTATTTGCCCGTCTTTTCCGCGTTACAGTCAACGAATTTTCAATCGGCATGGGTCCTAAAATCATTTCAAAAAAGTCGAATAAGACCGGAATCGCATATTCTCTCAGAGCATTCCCGGTCGGAGGATACGTCGCTATGGCCGGCGAAGACGAAGACTCGAACGATCCTAATGCATTCTGCAATAAATCCGTGTGGAAAAGACTAATTATTACAGCGGCGGGCGCACTTATTAATATTACTGCCGGAATCGTTGTAATGACTATTCTTATAGCATCTTCGAGTTCTCTGTACGGAACGGAGATTTACGCGATGAAAAACGAGAGCGCCCCCTCTTACGTTTCATCCGAAGATTCGCTTCAGGCCGGAGACGTCGTTATTTCCGTTGGAGGCGCAAAAGTTTTTACAGCAAACGATCTCGTTTATCAGATTATGAGACGCGGGATAGAACCCTGCGATGTTGTCGTCAACAGAAACGGCGAAATATTAACGATAAAAGATTATAAATTTCCCGTTACAAACGAAGAAGGAACCGCCTTCGGTCAACCGGATTTTTACGTCAACGAAGTTCCGAAATCATTCGGAAACGTGTTGAAACACTCTTTTCACCGTTCTGTTTCTTCTATTAAAATGGTATGGGAACAGTTCTACGATCTCTTGAGAACATCGACCCGGGCAAGCTG
>JAFWPR010000051.1 GCA_017545225.1 Clostridia bacterium | reverse complement strand
GCGATCTCGGTCTCGTCGTCGTCGACGAGGAACAGCGCTTCGGCGTCGCACAAAAGGAAAAACTCAAGAAGATCTCGGTCGGCGCGGACGTCCTTACGCTCACCGCGACCCCGATCCCGCGCACGCTGAACATGGCTATGGGCGGCATCGTCGACATGAGCCTTCTCGACGAGGCGCCCGGGGCGCGTCTGCCCGTTCAGACGTACGTTCTCGAATACGACGAAGTCATCATATACGAGGCGATAAGGAGAGAACTCCGCCGTCAGGGTCAGGTTTTTTACCTTTATAACAGGGTCGAGGGTATATACGGCGTCGCCCGCAGGATCGCCGAGGCGATACCCGAGGCGTCGGTAGCCGTCGCCCACGGTAAGATGGACCGCGACGAGCTCGAGGAGATCTGGGAGTCGATCATCAGAGGCGAGATCGACGTTCTCGTCTGCACGACGATTATCGAGACGGGCGTCGATATCCCGAACGCAAATACTCTCATTATCGAAAACGCCGACCTGTACGGTCTTTCGCAGCTTCATCAGATCAGGGGACGCGTCGGGAGATCAGGCAGACGCGCGTACGCGTATTTCACGTACCGCAGAAACAAGAGCATAACCGATATAGCCGAAAAACGGCTTTCCGCGATCAAGGAGTACGCCGAGTTCGGCGCTGGTTACAAGATAGCCCTGCGCGATATGGAGATTCGCGGCGCCGGAAACCTGCTCGGCGCGGAACAGCACGGCCACATGGAGGCGGTCGGCTACGACCTTTATATGAAGCTTCTGAGCGAGGCGGTCGTCGAGGAGAAGGGCGAGATGCTCCCGGTCAGAAAGGAATGCGCCGTCAGCGTCAATCTCGACGCGTATCTCTCGAAGACCTATATCCCGTCTGCTCCGCAGAGAATGGAGATCTACAAAAAACTCGCGCGCATCTCGTGCGACGAGGATGCGGAGGATATGATCGACGAGATCTGCGACCGTTTCGGCGAACCGGGACGGATCGCGATGAACCTTGTCAAGATCGCGCTCATCCGCGCAAAGGGCTCGAATCTCGGTATCACGAAGATCGAACAGAGGGAGGGATCGGTGCGCTTCTTTCCGGAAGAGATCGACCCGGAGGCGGTCATGCGCCTTGCGGGGACGATGCCGCGCGGATACGTAAAGATCCTGCCGGGCAATCCGCCGTTCTTCACCTGCCGGCTCACCAAGGACGCGGAGGTCGCCGGTTTTATTACGGATATCCTCAATAAACTCGAATCGTATAAAAAGGAAAAAGCGGAATGATAAAGCTTATCACCCCCAAAAACGGCGCGGTATTATCCGCGATGACCCCGGGCCAGAAAAAGTTCGTCCGTCTTTTCAACGGAGGAGAACTCGTCGGCGCGCTTTTCCCGCCGGAGGGAAAGGGCGCTTACGACTGGCTGCCTCCAAAAAGAGGGGCGGGCAGGGATCTCGCCGCGCCTCCGTTCGTCGTTTTCAGATGGGAGAGCGACGAGGCGGCGGCGGCCATGTTCTTTGAGATATCGGCCGACCCGGATTTCAGGGAACCCGCTCCCGTCAGCGTCCTCGGGATCAGGGAGGACGGCGAGAGGGAAAACTCGTATTTCGCCGTCGTCACTAACCTTCAGGGCGGCGCCCGCTATTTCTGGCGTATATCCGACGGAGAGACGAGCTCGGAGCCCTTCTCATTTACGACGGAGCGCGGAGAGGTCCGTTTCGTATGGATAGAGGGACTGTCGAACGTCCGCGACCTCGGAGGGAAACCGACGGAGGACGGACGGTATATCAAAGAGGGAATGATCTTCCGAGGCCCCGCGCTCGACGCGATAATCGACCCTCCTTACGAGATGAGCGAAAGGGGCAAAAAAACCGTCGTCAGCGAGCTCGGGATAAAAACGGAGATCGATCTGCGCGAGGAAGCGCGCGAGATCATCCGTCAGTGCGTGCTCAGCGACGATATCGAGTACGATCTTATCCCCCTCGAGAGCTACGTTGAGGTGTTCCTCGATTATAACGAGGTATCATTCAGACAGATATTCAACATACTCGCCGACGAGTCGAAATACCCGGTCTATTTTCACTGTCAGATCGGCTCGGACAGAACGGGAACGCTCGCGATGTTCGTTCTCGCCGCGCTCGGAGCATCCGATAAAGCGATCGACTTCGACTATTCGGTCAACTCCATGACGATAACCGAAAAGCGCAGCTTCACCGGGTCGCCGGAGGTCAAGGCGTTCCTCTCGGAACTTGACAAACGCTATCCCGGCGGCACGTACGCCGACAAGATGAGACGCCACCTGATAAAAGCAGGCGTTAAACCCGAAACGATCGAAAAAGTAAGAGAGATCATTACGGAGGAAAAGAAATGACCGAACTCTTATCTCCGAAAAACGGCGCGCGCGTTCAGATCATGTCGGGCGCGATGCGCGAATTCATAAAAAAGACCCGCGACGGGACGCTTGCCGACGGTCTTGACGACCGCGGCTGGGATCAGATATATTCCTGGATCCCCGAGGAGCGTGATCCGATGAAGGATCTTACCGCTCCCGCTCACGTTCTTTTCAGGTGGAGATGCACCGACCCCGCGGCACCCGCCGCGCTCGAGATTTCCGAGTACCCCGATTTTTCCTCTCCTTCCCGGCTTACCAAAGGCCGTATCTGCGGATTGGCGACCGAGGAAGACGTTTTCTTCTCCGACGTCTGCAATCTCAAAACGGGCGCGCGCTATTTTTGGCGCGTGACGGGTCCGGGCGGCTCTGACGAGGTCTTTTCCTTCACGACTGAGGAGGGGGTCCGCGCGATTGAGATCCCGGGATGCTCCAACGTCCGGGATATCGGCGGCTGCAGAAACGCCGACGGAGTGCGGATCCGTCAGGGACTCGTTTATAGGGGATGCGCTACCGATCCGCACGAGGAGGAACGGTATCTCATCACCGGAGAAGGAAAGAGGATCTTCCTTTACGATCTCGGGATCAAAACACAGCTCGATTTGCGCGGAGACGTAGGTCCCTCCGAATTCGCCCCGGACGATCCCGTGAACGTTATTAAGATCCCGTACGATTCCTACAGGCATTCTGAAAAAGAGTGCGCCGGACTCACGCGAGAGATATTCGGACTCCTATCCGATCCCTCGGTCTATCCCGTCTATATCAACTGTCAGGCGGGCGCCGACCGCACCGGTACCGTGATATATTATCTCAAAGCGTTGCTCGGCGTCGCAATCGACGATATTGTTCTGGACTTCAATATCAGTTCTCTTTCCGCGATTGATCAAAGATACTGGGGAACGAGTTCCAACGTAAAAGGGCACGCCGCGGAACTCGCGAAAGACTTCCGGGACGTGCCTTTCACGGAAGCCCTCGTCCTGCGCCTTTTCTCCCTCGGCGTAACTGAAGAAGAAGCAGAGAAAATCAGGGAGATTTTACTCGAACAATAAAAGAGAGTTCCGCGGAACTCTCTTTTCATATTCTTTCGATCGCTTCCTTGGCGAGTTCATCGGCCGTTTTGATTACGCCGCCGTCTTCAACGAAAAGTTTTATCCCGTCGTACCGTCTGAACCACGTGAGCTGCCTTTTCGCGTAGTTTCGCGTGTTTTTCTTTATCAGCTCTTTCGCCTCGTCCCGACCGATCACACCGCGGATCATCGCCGCGGTCTCGCGGTAGCCTATCGCCTGAGCGGCGGTCGAGCTGTCCGGGAGTTCTCCCCGTTCGAGAAGTCCTCTCACCTCGTCCTCAAGACCGTCGGCGAACATTTTGTCGACCCGTTTTTCTATCCTGCCGTAAAGCGTCGCCCGGTCCTCGAAATCGAGCGTTACGACGGTCGCGTCGTACCGCGGCGCGGGTGCGAGCGCCTCTCTGTCCGCTTCCGTCTTCGTCTTACCGGTCAGTCTGTATACCTCTATCGCCCTCACGACGCGCTTTACGTTGTTTTCGTGGATCTTCTCCGCCGCTTCGGGATCGATCGCTCTAAGCATCGCGTGAAGCGACGAGGGACCGTCCTCGCCCGCGATGCGGAACAGTTCCTCTCTTACCGCGGGATCCTCGCCCGCTTCAGAGAAAGAACCGATGAAGAGCAGGGAATCGAGATAAAGACCCGTCCCGCCTACGATCACCGGCGTCTTCCCGCGATCCGCAATATCGGCGATTACGCATGAGGCGTCGTCGACGTAGTCGGCGGCCGAGTAGTTCCTTCTCGGATCGCAGAACCCGATCATATGATGCGGTATCCCGCGCACCTCTTCTTCCGTCGGCGCGGCGGTCCCGATCTTCATTCCGCGGTATATCTGCATCGAGTCGCACGATACGACCTCACCTCCGAGCAACTCCGCAAGGCGAACCCCGAGCGCCGTCTTGCCCGACGCCGTCGGCCCGACGACCGCAATTACTTTGACATTCTCACCCATGATTTGAGGACCTCTCTAAACGATGAGCATCGCGTCGCCGAAAGAGAAAAACCTGTATCTCTTCCTGACCGCCTCTTCATATGCCGCGAGCATCCTCTCGCGTCCCGCGAACGCGGACACGAGCATCAGAAGCGTGCTCTCCGGCAGATGGAAGTTCGTTATCAGCGCGTCCGTCGCTTTGAATTCATACCCCGGATAAATGAATATCCCGGTGTCGCCGGAGTATGGCCTGACCGTCCCGTCCGCGTCCGATACGCTCTCGAGCGTCCGGCACGACGTCGTTCCTACCGCGACCGTTCTTCCGCCCGCGGCGCGCCTTTCGTTTATGATCCGCGCAGCGTCCTCCGACACCGAAATGAATTCCGAGTGCATCACGTGGTCTCCGATCCGCTCCTCCTTGACGGGACGGAACGTGCCGAGTCCGACGTGGAGCGTTATCTTCACGATCTTCACGCCTTTGTCCTCGATCTTCCTGAGAAGCTCTTCCGTGAAGTGCAGACCCGCCGTCGGCGCCGCCGCCGAACCCTCAGTCTTTGCGTAGACCGTCTGATATCTTTCAGGATCGTCGAGTTTTTCTCTTATATACGGCGGAAGCGGGACCGTTCCGAGCCGATGGAGCGCGGAATAGACCGTCTCGCCGTCGTCGCCCGCAATAAATTTCACCGTTCTCGTTCCGCCTTCACCGACCGACAGGACGCGCGCCGACAGCACTCCGACGCCGAATTCGAGCGTGTCGCCGGGACGTGCGCGCTTTCCGGGTCCCGCGAGCGCCTCCCAAACGTCGTTTTCGGTCTGCTTCAACAGCAGCAGTTCGACGGGAGAACCCGACGCGTCCTCCTCGACGCCGTCGCCGACCGCTTTCAGCGAACGACGCCCTATTATCCTTGCCGGGATGACTCTCGTCTCGTTTACGACGAGCGTGTCGCCCGGATCGAGATAATTGATGATATCCGTAAATACCTTGTGCTCGGCTCCGTCCCGCTTTCTGTCGATCACCATAAGGCGCGAGGAATCGCGCGGCTCGACGGGAGTCTGCGCTATCAGTTCCTCCGGCAGATCGTATCTGAAGTCGGAGAGGAGAAGATCGGTCTCGGGCAGTTCGTTTTTTATCATATCCGTACCCCGGAAAAAGAATTTCCCGCCTCTATTGACAATACCCCGGCGGTGTGTTAGTATATATCCGTAAACAAAAAAGAAAAAGCAAATATAATGGTAGAGGAGCGTTTCCGAAGAGTATTCCGACAGCCGTGGCGTCCGCAGCGCCGTAGTGACGGTCGGAGAAAGGCGAGAAGCGCCGAAGACCCGCCGCCGTGCGGAGCGGGGAGTCTGGGCCGCGTACCGAAAGGGCGCGGACTGTCACCGGAGCGATCCGGTGGAGGGCTATCTGTGACGTGCGATACCGCACGTATATTATATTACACAGAGAGCCGGTTTTCAACCGGTTTTTGCTTTTTTCGAGGGAGGTACCACAGTGGGCAGTTTCAACAAAGAGATAGTATTCCGCGGAGCGGGGACCGCTCTGATCACGCCGATGTGCGCGGAGGGGATCGATTACGAAAGTTTCGGGAAACTCATCGACGACCAGATAGCCGGCGGAGTCGATGCGCTCGTCGTGGCGGGGACCACGGGCGAGGGCGCGACGCTCACGGACGAGGAACACCGCGAGGTGATAAAGTTCTGCGTCGAGAAAACGGCGGGCAGAGTCCCGGTCGTCGCGGGCACGGGATCGAACGACACCGCGTACGCGAACGACTTGTCACGCTACGCATGCGACGTCGGCGCGGACGCTCTTCTTCTCGTGACCCCGTACTATAACAAGACGTCGCCCGACGGACTCGTCCGTCACTTCCTCTCGACTGCCGAGGCAACGAACAAGCCGATCATCCTCTACAACGTTCCGTCGCGAACGGGGATCAACATCCCGCTCTCCGTCTACCGCGAACTTGCGAAGCACGAGCGCATCGTCGCCGCCAAGGAGGCGTCCGGAAACATCAGCGCGATCGCCGAGATCGCCGCGGAACTGTCCGACGACCTCGCTCTTTACAGCGGCAACGACGATCAGATCGTCCCGGTCCTCTCGCTCGGCGGTATCGGAGTAATATCCGTTCTGTCAAATATAATGCCGCGAGAAACGCACGACATCTGCGCGAAGTACGCCGCGGGCGACGTCGAGGGATCGCGCGACCTTCAACTGAAGCTTCTTAAACTCATCAACCTCCTCTTCGTCGAGACTAATCCGATCCCGATCAAAGAGGCGTGCGCGATGATGGGTATGTGCGAAAACGATATCCGTCTGCCGCTCTGCCGTATGGAAGAAGGTCACAGAAAACTGCTTGAGGCGGAGATGAGGGCGCAGGGCCTTATCTGAACAAAAAGAGGACGTTGAAATGGATAAAATAAAGATAATTCTGTCCGGATGTTCCGGAAAACTCGGTTCCGCGATCGCAAAGCAGGCGAAAGAGAGCGAGAAATTCGCCGTCGTCTGCGGAGTCGACGTGAACGCAACGGACGCGCCTTTCCCGGTTTTGGGGTCGTTCGGCGCGGTCACGGAGGACGCGGACGTCCTTATCGACGCCTCGCACCACTCGACGACGCCCGACCTTCTCGAATACGCCGAAGCGCACGGCGTCCCCGCCGTGATCTGCACGACGGGTCACACCGAGGCGGAAGCCGAGCTGATAAAGCGCGCGTCGGAGAGGATCCCGATCCTCAAATCGCGCAATATGTCCGTCGGTATTAACGTGCTTCTCGATCTTGTCAAGCGCGCCGCCTCCGCTCTCGGCGACGGATACGACGTCGAGATCGTCGAGGCGCACCACAACTCGAAACTCGACGCCCCGAGCGGAACGGCGCTGATGCTCGCCGACGCCGTGAAAGAGGTCAGGGAGGACTCCGAGTACATATACGACCGGCACGGCGTCAGACGCCCGAGAGGGAAGGACGAGATAGGAATACACAGTATTCGGGGCGGAACGGTCGTCGGAGAACACAGCGTGATCTTTGCGGGCCGCGACGAGGTCGTCACGATCTCGCACAGCGCGGGTAGCAGGGAACTGTTCGCGACCGGCGCGCTCCGCGCCGCGGAATTTCTCATAAAAAAAGAGCCCGGGTTTTACACCATGGGCGATGCAGTGAAATAAACGAGGGGAGGATGATTCTCCCCTCGTTTATTTCACAATACCGCTTCAGCGGTATATCATTTCAGCTCCCAAAACCCCATCGGCGCGTTTTTTCTGTCAAACAGGTATGCGTACTGTATCTGCGCGTACTCGAGCAGTCCCTTGCGACTCGCGTACTCGTTTATCGGCTTGAGCGTCCCGTCCGTGTCGGTGAACGCCCTCGCGTTGATTGTCGGATAGTCCTCGGCAAGTTCGAGCAGGAACTTCTGTTCTCCCGTCTGCGGGATCCCCGCAGACCTCAGAACTGCGGCGGACAGGTACGCGGGGGTCATATCCTCGGCCATATCGAGATCGCAGTCGTAATTCGTCCAGACGATATACGGCGCGATATACCTTTTCTCCATATCCGCGACGCTGTTCGCCTCGAGCGTCTGCCCCGCGTTTTTCAAAAGAGGGTTCGCCACGGCGTCGCCGGGCTGATGGTCTCCGAACATCACGATGACCGTCTTCTCGTCGACGTCTGCAAAATATTCCACGAGTTTCTCGAACGCCCGGTCGGACTCCCTGACCAGCGACATATACTGAGACACCACGAAGCTGTTCTCAAGCCCGTTCACGGTGATCTCCGGGGTGAAATTCTCGAATTCATCCCAGTATCCGCCGTGATTCTGCATCGTTACGGCGAAGGTGAAGAGCGGCTCGTCGGACTCTTTGAATATCTCGATTATCCTGTCGTAGAGCGCCTCGTCCGAAACGTATCCGCGGATCTTACGTGATTTTTTGAAGTACGGGTCTCCGGGCGTATCGAGGAAATACGACTCTCCGAAGCCGAAGCGCGGATAGATCTCGTTTCGCTTCCAGCCCGACGCGTAG
>JAFWPR010000050.1 GCA_017545225.1 Clostridia bacterium | reverse complement strand
GCGCGGGTCAGCGATCCCTCGGGATCGAATCTGCCGCCGCCGACGCCGTTCATATAGCCGTTATTCACGGCGTAACCTATCGAAGAAGCGCTCCAGCGGCCTTCTTCAACGTCTGAAAATCCTGCGGCGGCCGATGCGGGAAGAACTGCGGCGGTCGCCGAGGCGATCATTATTGCCGCAAGAATAAAGGACAGCGCTTTTTTCATATCACGGTCTCCTTTCGTTTGCGTACCGTACGGAGGCATGCCCGCACGCACTCCGACAGGTTGCGTTACTCTGAAGGTTCTTTCTGCTTTTTGCCTCTTTTCATGCTGAACAGCAGAATGGAAACGAGGACAAGAACGACTCCTACGATCCTGACCGCGTTTATATTCTCGCCGAAAGCGGCGGCGCCTATGACCGTTGCGACCACCGGCTCGACGGAAGCTATCACCGGTACCTTGCTCGTTTCTGAGATTTTTGAAAGCCCGCTGAAATAGAGGGCGTAAGCCAGCGCCGTCGCGACCAGACCGAAGAGCGCGCCGAACAGCAGAAGCTTTGCGTCGAGCGGCTTTTCCACGGTCCGCCACGGGCGGTGTACGGTCGCGATGAAGACGCAGCCGAAAAACAGATTATACGTCGCCACTGCGAGCGGAGACGATTTTTCTTTCATGGCGATCCTGCCGACGACGGCGGTCATGCCGTAAGTGAATCCCGCTCCGACGCCGATCAGCAGTCCGAGCGGAGCGATCGCCGCGGCGCTGAAATTCCCGCCTGTCGCGGTGAGCGCGCAACCGACCACGTTGACCGGCAGGGCGATCCATTTGAGGTGATTCAGCTTTTCCCGGAACAAAAGCAGGGAAGCGAGGGCCGTGAATATCGGCGCGGTATACAAAAGGACCGAGGCGACCGACATCCCGTTCACGCTTATTGACGTGCTGTACAGAATGTTGAACGTACCCTGACAGACGATCCCGAGGAGAATACATGAAAAGAGCGTCCTTTTCCCGATCCTGAACGCCTTCGGTCCGTCGGCGATCAGGGTAATAACGGCGAGCAGAAGAAATCCGAAGAACAGTCTGAGAAATCCTGTATACGACGATGAGGAACCCTGTTCCTCCATCAGTTTTACGAACAGCCCGATCGTCCCCCAGAGGCATCCGGTCGAGAATATTTTGATAAAGCTTTTAAGTTCGGAATTCACTTCTCTGCGTCCTCTGCGGCGGTTTTTTCAAATGCGGCGGCGGGGGAGGGCTCATCGCCCCTGAAAATCGCCCGCATGCCCTCGCGGAAACTCCCGAATATTCCGCCGTCCGAATATTCGCGGCAGCTGAAGATCGCGAGTACCCGGTCTTCATCGACAAATCGCTCAAACCACGTGTCAAGGCCCGGCATGCATCCGCTGTGACCGACTGTAAGACCGTGTTCCGTGTCGTTAACGGTCCTCCACCCGAATCCGTATCCTTCGCCGTCCCCGTCGGCGTAATCCTCGCCGCTTTTCAGTTTTACCGGAGCGTATACGGTCTTCTGTTCCTCGCGGGTGAGCACCTTTTCCTCCCGCAGCGCTCTGTCCCACGCGAGCATATCGAATACCGTGGTGTACAGGTAGTCGCATCCGTTCATCCCGTCCGAGCCGACCACGTAAGGAGCGGCGGACTTTGCGGCGTCCGACGGCACCCAGCCGCCTTCTTCAAGTACCATATTGCGGGCGATGCGATCCGATGGCCTGCCGTCCCTGCGGGTGTGGTATATGCCTGAATCCTTCATCCCCGCCGGCTCGAGGATATTCTTTTTGACGTAATCCTCGAACGTGCCGCCGGAGAGCTTTTCAACCAGATCGGCAAGCAGACAGTATCCGACGTCGGTATACCTGAAAACTTCCCCGGGAGCGTGAGACGCTTCCTCTCCGCTTTCCCTGATGAAGCGGAGGACCTCGCTGCACGGAGGGATCCTTTTTTCATTTTCCCAGACGGGGCTGACCCAAGCCCGAATACTGAAATCGTCGGGCATTCCGCTCGTATGCGTCAGAAGATGGCGGACCGTCACGCCCGGGTACGGGTAATCTGGATAGAACTTCCGGTACTCGTCGTCAAGGTTCAGCTTGCCCGCTCTTACCAGTAGCATGATCGCCGTCCCCGTAAACATCTTCGTGACAGACGCCATCTCAAAGACCGTATCTTCTTCTACGGGGAGTTTATTATCCGCGTCGCGGAAGCCGTATGCTCCCTTCGACACGATATCGCCGTTTTCCGCGTACAGCCAAACGCCGTTGAAGCAACCCTTACCGAACGCCTCGCGGGCGAGTTTATCCATCGCGGTATTCTTGTCCATATCCTCATTCCTCCGATAACGGCGATCCCGCCGTCAAAACCTTTCTCATTTATTTTATCACATCACGCCCGCGCAGTAAAGAAAAAAACCCCGTCTTTACAAAGTAACCGGGCGATAGTATAATAACAGGGTGAAAACGTATCGGCGGTGAGCCGCGAAAGGAGTCTTATCTTGAGGGCGGATCATTCTGACAATGAATTCGAGGTCCTGACCGGCGAGCCGGAAACGGGCAGGTGGTACACGGTGCCCGTCGACGGCGCCGTGTCATCGGACGGCTCTTGCTGGAGAGGCATTTTGAAAAAAGGAGCTTCCGATAATCTTATCGTATTTTTCGTCGGCGGCGGGTTGAGCGTCGATTCTTTTTCCGCCGCGAGACCTCACTACAGACCCGATTCCGAGGGGAACGGTTTTTACTGCCCATACGTTTCCGAGGGAAGCATCGGAGAAGAGGTCCGGAACTCCGAGGAGGGAATACTGTCGGGGGACCCGTCGAATCCTTTTCACGACTGGACCGTGATCATGCCGTGCTATACGACCGGAGATCTTGATATCGGCACGTCTGAGAGGGAGTACACGGACCTTGAAGGCCGCCCGAGGACGGTCTTCTATCACGGATATACGAACTATATCGCGTTTCTCGAAAAGGCGATCGGAATACTCGGCAGATCGTTTTCCGACCTGATCGTCTGCGGTTACAGCGCGGGAGGATTCAGCGCGTCGCTTCTCTTCGACGATACCGTCTCGCGCCTCGATATCAGCGGTTCACGCTGCGTCGTCGTCGACAGCTCTCTCTTTGTCCTCGACTGGCGGCGCGTCCTCGCAGACGAGTGGGAGACTCCCGATCATATCCGAAAAATTTCGAAAACGGACGACCTCTCCTACGACGGGATAAAGCATCTCGCCGACAAATACGGCGGCGACGTCAAGATCGTATATTGCTGTTCCGTGAGGGATTACGCGCTCTCGCAGGTCCAGGTGTATTACGACGGCCTTGAAGACGATATGCCGACGGAGCCCGATCGCGGAGCGGGAGACAGATTCCAGGAGCGCCTGAAAGAGGCTGTCGCCCGTATCGAAAAGACCGTCCCCTGCGCATCCGTCTATCTGTGGGACGATCCTATCCTTGAAAAAGGGCACATAACGAGGCACACGGGCACGAACAACGACGTGTTCCTCCGCAAAATGGGGAATGAGATCAGCCTGTGCGAGTGTATCGAAAACGCGCTCTGCGGCAAGACCGGCGTCTGGGGAAAAGAATTCCTCGAAAAGAAGTATTGAACTCAATCAACGTGAAAAACCGAGCGGGGATCGTTCGATCCCGGCTCGGTTTTTGTGTTTCAAAGGGATTTTTCGCGAACGGAACGGTCAGGGCGTTCGGATACCGGCGTCGACTCGGAGAAGATCGGCGAGGCGTCCCGACGCGGCGTCGCCCGACAGTTCTTCTTCTATTAGCCTGCCTTTATCCCGGTAAGTCCTTAAAACGTACGGCCTGAGTTCGACGTCCGCAGGTGCGGACGTTAAAACGCGGTACTCGTCGCCTACGATCGCGATCGCGCCGCAGTCCGACGCAGAGATACCGACTTTGTTGACCGCCCAGGTTGGAATATCCAAGT
>JAFWPR010000049.1 GCA_017545225.1 Clostridia bacterium | reverse complement strand
GACGCTGTCATTATGGACCCTCCGTCCTACGGGCGCGGGCCCGGCGGCGAGGTCTGGAAACTCGAAGAGTGCGCCGACGAACTGATCTCGCTCGTTTGTTCAGTTCTGTCGGACGATCCTGTCTTTTTTCTGATAAACTCGTACACGACCGGCCTTTCGCCGTCATCCATGGGATATATGCTTTCGACTTCGCTCGGCAAAGAACGCGTTTCCCGCGGGACGCTTACAACCGGTGAACTCGGTCTGCCCGTCTCCTCTTCGGGTCTTCCGCTTCCGTGCGGAGGATCGGCAAGGTGGCAAAAGAATCTTTGAGGTGAAACTTGTAATGAACGAAAACTATGAGATAGTCGCCGAAAACGTTTCCTTCTCCTATCCCGGCGAAGAAACGAATCCTCCCGTAAGGGCGCTTCGCGGCGTTACGCTTCGCGTGCCCAAAGGGTCGTATACCGCGATTCTCGGACGGAACGGAAGCGGCAAGTCTACGCTTGCCAGGATCCTTTGTATGCTCGAGATTCCCGAAGAGGGGGAACTGTATATAGGCGGTAAACTCATGACCGGCGACGGCGTAACCGAAACCGATATCCTCGAAGCGAGAAAGCGCGTCGGAATGGTCTTTCAGAATCCGGACAACCAGATCGTCGCAACGATCGTTGAAGAAGACGTCGCTTTCGGGTGCGAAAATCTCGGCGTCCCGACCGAGGAGATAAGAAAACGCGTCGACGAGGCTCTTGAGACGGTCGGCATGAGGAAATACGCGAGGCATTCCCCTCACAAACTCTCCGGCGGTCAGAAGCAAAGAGTCGCTATCGCGGGCGTCATCGCGATGAAGAGGGATTGCATAATATTCGACGAGAGCACTGCGATGCTCGACCCTATGGGGAGACGTGAAGTGCTTGATACCATCGACAAACTGAACAGCGAAGACGGCGTTACCGTCATCCTGATCACTCACTATATGGACGAAGCTACCAGGGCAGACCGCGTAGTCGTTATGGACGGCGGAACGATCCTCAAAGAGGGAACTCCTTCGGAGGTTTTCTCCGATCCCGAAGCGCTTTGGAGCGCATCTCTTGACGTACCGCAAACGACGGAACTGCTCTACGGTCTGAAAAAGAAGGGGCTTGACGTCCCGCTCGACGTATTCGACCCGGAGCGCTGCGCCGCGGTCATAGCAGGGGCGCTCGCGTCCCGCGGAGGCAAAAAGAATGGCGATCGTTGAACTTCGCGGGATCAATTTCATTTACAACAAGGGTACTCCGTATGAGACGCACGCGCTCAAAGATGTCGATCTTTGCGTCAATGAAGGCGAGATCACCGGCCTTATCGGACCTACGGGCTCCGGCAAGTCGACTCTCGTTCAGCTCATCAACGGCATACTGAAACCGACGGACGGCGACGTGATTCTCGACGGCGTCAATATCTGGGAACAGCCGAAAAAGATAAGAGAGGCGCGTTTCAAGGCGGGTGTAGTGATGCAGTACCCCGAGTATCAGCTTTTCGCCGATACGGTCAGGGACGATATCGCTTTCGGGCCTAAAAACATGGGACTCGGTGAAGAGGAGATAAACGAAAGAGTTGAGAAAGCCGCCTCTTTTGCGGGCCTCGATCCTTCCGTTATGAGTCGTTCTCCGTTCGATCTGTCCGGCGGACAGAAGAGAAGAGCCGCACTTGCAGGCGTTATCGCCATGGAACCGAAGGTCCTCATACTCGACGAACCCGCGGCGGGTCTCGATCCGGGCGGTCGAGCGGAAGTTCTCGGCGGTCTGAAGAAATATCAGCGTACCGTCGGTTCTTCAATAATAATCGTCAGCCACTCTATGGAGGATATGGCGAACTACTGCGACAGGATCGTCGTTATGACGGACGGAAAAATCGTTATGACCGGGACTCCCTCGCAAATATTTGCAAGATACAACGATCTCATCGGCCTCGGGCTCGACGTTCCTCGCGTTACTCGCGTCGCCGCCGCGCTTTCGCGCCGCGGTATCGACCTCGGAGAAGTTTACACGGTCGGTTACGCCGTGGAAAAACTCTCGGAACTTCTGTAAACTCTCATAAAGGCACGGAATAATTCAACATGAAAATGGATATAGCGTTCGGTCAGTACTGCCACGGCGATTCCGTTCTTCACCGTCTCGATCCGAGGGTGAAGATCGTGACGGCGATAGTCTTTATCGTCGAGATCTTTCTCGCGAAAAGCGCGGCGTCTTTTGCTCTTATCGTCGCAGCTACGGTACTCCTGCTCGCGCTCTCGGGTATATCCCCGCGGATAATTCTTCGCGGAATACGTCCCATCGTCTTCGTAATACTGTTCACCGCGGTCATCAATATCTTTTTCGTTCGCGGTGAGAAACCCCTCGTCGAGTTCTGGGTCATTAAGATCTACCCCGAGGGGCTGATCAACGCCGCATTCATCGCGATCCGTATTATCGTTCTGATCGTAAGTACCAGCCTGTTTCTGACGTATACCACAACCCCGATCGCCCTGACTGACGGTCTTGAACAACTCCTGTCGCCGCTTTCAAAGATCAAACTGCCCGTTCATGAATTCTCGATGATGATGACGATCGCTCTGCGATTCATCCCGACTCTTATCGAGGAGACCGAGAAGATCATGAACGCGCAAAAAGCGCGCGGCGCCGATTTTTCCACCGGCGGTCTTATTAAAAGGGCTCGTGCTCTCATTCCGATAATGATCCCTCTTTTCGTATCGGCTTTCAGAAGAGCCGATGAGCTCGCCACCGCGATGGAGTGCCGCTGCTACACCGGCGGAAAGGGAAGGACGAGACTCAACGTTCTTAAGGCTGGTCCCGCCGACCTTATTTTCGCCCTGTGCGTCGTTGCGCTCGGCGCCGCCGTCGTACTTCTCAATATATACGTTCCGTTTTTCAAAGTCGGAATATATTGATCCCCGGAGGACTTAAAATGAAGATCCTCATCAAAGTAAAATATGACGGCTCGAGTCTGAACGGATCTCAGGTACAGCCGGGTCTTCCGACAGTACAAGGAGAGCTGACCGCAGCGGCACGCGAGGTTTTCGGTTTTGACTGCGACGTTACCGGGTGCAGTCGCACGGACTCCGGGGTTCACGCGCTGTCGTACTGTGCTTCGATCTCTCCGCGCGAGGATTCGGGCAGAGGGAACTGGTGCTCGGTCCCTGTCGGAAAAGTTCCGCGCGCGCTCAATTCAAAGCTTCCGTCTTCGATATCCGTGTGCGGCGCGTGCTCGGTCGAGAATTCATTTCATCCACGGTACGACGTTGTATCAAAGGAATACGTCTATCTCATAAGCGACTCCGCCGTTCGCGATCCGTTCCTCGTCTGCCGCGCATGGCAGATCGGCAGACCGCTCAGCGAGGACGGTATCGTCGCAATGAGCCGCGCGGGAGCACATTTCGTCGGAAGACACGATTTCTCGGCGTTCATGGCTTCCGGTTCCGACGTTGCGGTTACTGAGAGAGAGATCACACTTCTCTCGGTCAAACGTCGCGGCGACGGTATTATTGAGATAACCGTAGCTGCCGACGGCTTTCTTTATAACATGGTCAGGATCATTGCGGGTACTCTCGTCGCTGTCGGCCGGGGAGTGATCTCGGAGGACGAAATACCCTCGATAATAAATTCCCGCGACAGATCTCGAGCCGGACAGACTGCGCCCCCGGACGGACTGTATTTGTCTGAAGTGAAATACAAAGAACCGATAAACTGGCTTTACGAATAATCAGACGATATTATCATGCGGAAAGGAGGAAATTCTCTTGGCTGCCGAACAGACCGAAAAAAGACCTGATCCCAAAAGACGGATCAACGTCAGCGACAGGATCAAAAACGAAAACCCGTACTACATTAAAGTTTCCGAGAGATACCGCGCTGCGGGATTCCTTCTTCTCGTTCTTTTCGCCGTATTCGCGGGCGTTATGCTTTTCCGTTTCGGAGAAAACATTACTTACGACAATCTCGTTTATCTTGCACGCGATTTCAATACCGCCATGGGAACCGATCAGGGTTCGTTCTCGGAGGTCAGGTTCACGGAACAGGACGAGATGACCTTCATTCCGTTCAGAGACGGTGTGGCCGCGGCGGGATCGAACGACGTTTTTCTGATCGGCCCATCCGGCGATACCGAGTTTTCCTATACCGAGAATTACACCGTTCCCGTTCTCGTATCAAGCGAAAAATACCTTCTCTCATATTCTCCGGGCGGAAGGAATTACTCGATCTACAGTTCTGTGACCCGTCTTTCCTCAAAAGAGACGGCGGGAGAGATCGTTTCGGCAGATATGAGCGACACCGGTGCATACGTTATCGCTTTTCGCACCTCGTCCGGCAAATACGACGTAGAGGTATACGGCGATAATTTCAAGCGGATAATGACCGTTCATAAAGATAAACACGTTATTGATTCCGCGATAAGTCCGGACGGAAAAAGTATCGCGATAGTTTCCGCCGTTGAGGGCGACCTCGACGTATCGGCTGAAATATTCGTAGCCGCTGCGGGAGAATCGGAACCGCTTTTCCGTAAGACGACTGCGTCGTCCGTTCCGCTCGCTGCGGGTTATATGTCGACGGGTAATCTGTACGTGATCTACGACGATCGTTTCGAGTTTTATGACGGTTCGATGGAAATACTGTATTCAGAAGATCTTTCGGCGACTCCTCCGTCCTGTTGCGGCGTTTCGAGTTCTGCGCTGGTGATTTGCTGCCGCGAGAATGCGCTCGGTACCAAAAACAGGATCAGGACTTTTGACGCCGACGGCAAACTTATTTACAACGAACAGCTGTCTTCCGGCGTGCTTGAAGTCGCCCCTCCGCGCGATGCCGAAAGCGCCGCGGGATACGTAAGAACCGCATCGGAAATAATTAAGCTCGTCTCTGACGGAGAAAACGAATCCGTCTCATATACGGGCGACGTCGTCAGGATGATCGACTCTGCCGGCGGCCTGCTTATCTGCAGAAACGGGTCCGTCTCAAAAGCGTTCGGTGAATCCGAGTAAAAAAGGAGGCTCATTGTGATAGGTATAGTAATTGATGCCTTAATACTCGTCATCTGCGTTATTATTATCATCCGCAGCGTGAGAGCCGGTTTCATCAAATCGGTGATGGGTCTTCTTAAAGGGGTCGTTTCTTTCATAGCCGCTTATGCGTTCACACCTTATCTCGGCGATTTTATAAGGGATAAGTTCATTCTTCCTTCCATGTCCGGGAACATTGCCGACACGATCCGATCGGTCGTTCAGGATGCAGACGGGGTCAGCGGTGTTTCAAAGATCATATCAGACGCCGAAAAAACCGTGAACAGCATCGGCTCGATTCTCGAAAGATACGGCGTCACTTCACAGGAGGCCGCAGACGCCGCTTCGGCTGCGCCGACCAAAGAAGCCGCCGTAAAAGCCGCCGCTGACAGCATTGCGAGCCCCGTTGCGGGAATAATTGCCAACTGTATCGCATTCATCCTCATTTTCATCACCGTTTTTCTCATTCTCTTGCTTCTTACGCATATCCTTGATTCGATCTTCCATCTGCCTGTGCTCAACACGGCGAATAAAGTTCTCGGACTCTTATTCGGAGTTCTGGAAGCCTTCATTTTCGCATACGTACTCAGCAACGTTTTCGGGTTCGCGCTGAGAGCCCTTGAAAGCGTGGATCCGAACGTTTTCGGTCAAAAGGTCATAGACGGATCGTTCATAATGAGGTTCTTCATCAAGATAGATCTTCTCAAACTCATTTCGGGCGTTTTAAGCTCCTGATGCAGATAAAGAAAGGTTTAGTGTCCTTATGGTAAAGTGTTCCAGATGCAATAAAAGACTTGCCGTCGTTTTCCTTACCAAAATCGAAAACGGCGAAACCAAACAGGAGGGACTTTGCATAAAATGTGCGAAGGAACTCGGTATCAAACCCGTCGAAGACGTTCTTAATAAGATCGGTCTCGACGATGAAGCTCTCGACCAACTCGACAATGAAATGGAGTCGCTTATGGAGGCGGGCGAGAACGGTGAACTTCCCGTCGATCTATCTGGGGAAGGAGACGAGGAGAATCCTTTCTCCCGCGCTCCTTTGCTGAATCTGCAGAAACTGATGCAGGAGGGCGTATCCGACAACTCCAAAAGCGGTGAAAAGAACATCTCGCCGAAAAAACGCGGCGAAAAGAATAAAAAAGAAAATCAGGGGAAGAACCTTAAATTCCTCAGCACTTATACTCAGAATCTTACCGAGAGGGCACGGGAAGGCGGACTCGATTCAATCGTAGGGCGCGACCGTGAACTCGAGAGAGTCATGCAGATCCTGTGCAGGCGCCAGAAAAACAACCCGTGTCTCATAGGCGAACCCGGCGTCGGCAAGACCGCTATCGCCGAGGCGCTCGCTATACGTATAGCCAAAGGAAACGTTCCTTATAAACTCAAAGATCACGACATTTGTCTGCTTGATCTCACCGCGCTCGTTGCCGGCACTCAGTTCAGAGGTCAGTTTGAATCGAGAGTGCTCGGACTTCTTAACGACGTGCGTGAAAAGGGAAACGTCATTCTGGTGATAGACGAGGTACACAATATCGTCGGAGCTGGTGACGCGGAGGGAAGTATGAACGCCG
>JAFWPR010000048.1 GCA_017545225.1 Clostridia bacterium | reverse complement strand
GTGAGCGCTTCTCCGTTTGCCGTTTCTCGAAGAGCCGAAGAATCCTCGCAGTCCTCAAGAACTCCCGCAAATGCCTCAAATAAATCGCCGATCGCGTCTTCGACCGAGCCGTCTTTCACCGCGCCCGACTTTATCAGATCGAATATTTCCTCGAAATCGACCGGCTTCAGTGACGCCGAATACGTATCTCTTATACGGATCGGCAGGTTGTGCGCTTCGTCTACGAGAAGAACGTATTTTTCGGAATCGGGGTTGCCCCTTTCTCCGAAATACCGGCGGAGCTTTACTTCACCGTCAAAAACGTAATTGTAGTCGCATATTATCACGTCGCAGAACTCGCTGACTTTAAGTGAGAGTTCGTGAGGACAAACTCTGTATTTTTCCGCAGCTTCAAGGATGATCGCTCTTCCCGGAGCCGCCCCGCAAGAGCATACTTCACCGGTCGCGGCGGCAAGACGGTATTCGACGGGCAGAAACGAGTCCCCTGACGGCAGATCGGCGTTGAGCTGGCAGTCGAAGCACCCGTCGCTCACGCCCAGGTTGGGGCAGAGTCTTTCTTTCGATTCGAGCGTGATGCTTCTGAGGTGAGGTGCGTCTTTCAAAATCAGTGCGAGCAGATCTGCCGCGGCTTTTCCGGTCATTCCTTTGGACGTCAGATAAAAGATCTTGTCGGAAAGACCTGCACCCGTCGATTTCAGAGCCGGATAAAGGACTGAGACCGTTTTCCCGATACCCGTCGGAGCGCATGCGAGAAGTCTGTCTCCGGTACGGATCACGCGCATCGTTTCTATCATAAGGTCTCTTTGACCTTCTCTTACCGTTCCGTACGGAAATTTGAGAGCTGCGAGTTCGTCCCGGCATACCGTTCCCCTTTCCCGGGCAAGCGAGATCAGCGGAGCCGCGCGTGAGAGAAGAGAACTGATTGTCCCGGCAAGAAAACCGCTGTCAAGGATGCCGCTGCAGAAAGCGGTCTCTCCGTTCTTCTCATAAGAAAGGATCAGTCTGACCGACTCCCTGTCCGATGCTGAGCAGACAATAAAGGCGTTAACCGCCGAAAGCGCAAAAAACGCCCGGTCGTATGCCGGGTTGACACGTTCGGGTATTTTTCTGACTTTTTTTGACGATACTAATGTGAGATAGTCCTCGCCGTCACATATCTTAACGTTTCCGGAAACACGGAGAGTTACGCTGTTTTCACCCTCGCAGCAGTCGAAAGAGGATAATTCGGGCGTAAGGTCAAAGGCGCCCTCCGGCGCGTCGCAGACGGAGAAAAGAGAGAATACCGAATTACCGCCTCCGCGCTTGACGGCGAACTCGGAGAGCTCGTTCGCGCGAAGTTGTACCCGGCCGCTTGTTTTGTCGTATTTCAACGGACTCACTCTCCTTTCGTCGGTTTGGGGTGTCAGAACAGAGTCGTACGTCCTCCGTCGTATCTTTTCTTCCAGAGCGATTCGGTGAACATAGTCGAGAAGTCATTCCCGGAGATAATGAAATGATCGAGAAAAACGATCTGCGATCCCTCAAAGTATCTTCTGATTGCTCCCGTCGTAAGCACGTCTTCGGCGGAGGGAGCTGCGGGGACGCCGGGGTGATTGTGCGCAAGGACGAACGACGCCGCCCCGAGTTCCTTTCCTTTTTTCTCGATCGACTCGGCAATCGGGGAGGGACCGAGCAACACCCCGTTCTGGATGTGGAGCAGACCGGAATACCGGCAACCTGAATCGAAAAAAACGGCAAAAACTTGTTCGTCTTTGAAGAAACCGAAAAAATACGTGAGAAAACAGCCTATCATCTCGCGCGACGTAAAAGGGCGTTCTTTCATTTCGTCCGTGAAAGCCTTGAGGGATATTTCGCGGAAAAGATCGCGTTTCTTTAACTGACTGTTTTCCATATTATCCTCCGGCTTATACGATCCCGCGAGAAAAGAGTGTCATAACGTTTTTCGGGTTGACATAAGTATACCGCATCGGTTGCTTCAAGTCAACCGGAACAGAACGTTTTGACCTCCACTTAAGGCGTAAAGACTGCAAAACTATTGACAATCGTCGTTCTTTTTGATATCATTAACGTCGAAGAAATACGGTTTTTTACCTCGCTGCGCGTGTTCCGATAGGAGGATAAACTGACAATGAAAAAAACTGCGGCGGTTTTGGCGATAACGTTTGCGATCTGCCTGCTTCTCGGTCTCGGCGTTTTTGCTTCGAGATCTGACTTCGTGATAGAGGGCGGAGTACTTAGAGGGTATAACGGAGGATACGGAGACGTCATTGTTCCCGAAGACGTTTCTTCGATCGACCCCGGAGTGTTTCCTCTGGGGAGCGTTTCGAGCGTCACAGTACTCAATTCCGGCTGTAATATCACTTCCGGGGCGATCGCTTCCGGCGTTCCGATACACGGTTATGCCGGTTCTACGGCGGAAACTTATGCCGCCGACGTTCTTTCCGAGTTTACTCAGATTACCGGCAAACCGATGGTGACCGTCACGATCAATTATCTCAAACAGGACGGGTCCGCTGCATCCGAGTCTTTCGAAAAGCAGCTCGGAGTGTATTCTGAGGACTACATTATGTCTCCCGCAGTTGCGGGCTACACCCCGGATATTCCGACCGTTCACGTCGTGACTGAAGACAGCAACGTCGTGATCGTCGTCACCTATACGAAAAACGTTGATCCGGAAACAACCGGTTGGAAGATTGACGGCACTCATATCAGGTTTTACGATTCTTCCGCGGGCGGATATCTCACTTCCGTGACGAAAAGCATCGACGGCGTTGAAAGAACGTTTGATGAGAACGGTTTTCTTGTCGGCTCCGGTTCGACTGTTACGGTAAACGGATCGACGTATTATCTGCTCTACAACGTAATTTGTTACGGCTCCGTCAGGATCGGCGACGGGATCTACTATTTTGACGCAGAAGGAAAGATGGTCAAAGGACAGACCGTTGACGGCAATAATTATGATGCGGAAGGCAGACTTACCATTCCCGGTCAGCTCATTGCCCTGGACGGTTCGACCTATTTCCTAAGCGGAAATTCTCTTTATACGGGTTTCCTGCAGCTCGGGGAGGATATTTACTGTTTCGGCGACGACGACTACGCCATGAAAGTCGGCGTGACGGCAGACGGCTGTACTTTCGACGCCGAGGGCCGTCTTTCTTCGGTCAGCGCCGATCAGCTTGAGTTTACGTACGATGAAACCCGCACGTATAACAAACTTGAACAGAAGCCCCCTGTTGAAGTATTCCTTAAAGGGGTCAAGCTGACCGAAAACGTTCACTATACGGTTGAATACGCTGACAATATAAACCCGGGAGAGGGAAAGATAATCATTACGGGAATGGGTCCCGTCCTCGGCTCCGTAGAGAAAACGTTTGAGATCGTAGGAAAAGAGACGTTCACCCTGACCGTCAGGTATCAGAACGCCAGGGGCTACGAGATGCACGAACCGTACGTCGCGGAACTCGAAGGCGGGGCGCACTACAGCGTAAACTCTCCCGAGATCAACGGTTATAAGCCCGATCAAGATAAAGTCGAGGGCGATATACGTGGTGAAGACGTCACCGTGATCGTCACGTACGTTTCGGAAAAGGACGGAGAAACCGAAACCGAACCTGTCGAAACAGAACCGACGGAAACGGAACGGCAGACGGAACGGGAGAACGAGGACAATAAACAGGATGAACAGAAAACGAAACGTATTTACAAATATGATTTCAAACTGTTCTTCACTGTTGCGGCTATCGCCACTCTTGTCGTTGCGATCGCTATCTTCCTGATCGTCTGGTTCGGTAAGAAGAGACGCAATCCTCCCGCCGCGCCCGACGAAGACGATCCGGACGACGGAAGCGGAGACGAAGACCCTGTCGACCCGAATGTCGGCGCCGTTCCCGAAGAAGCGGATGAAGACAGCGGCGAAATAGCAGACAAATCAAAGACGATGAAATTTGACCTTAATGAAATCGAGCTTGAGGATTTTGAAGAGGCCAAACCCGTTTCGGACTTTGTGGATCTCTATGAATTCTCTCTCGGCGACGCGCCCGAAGCACCCAAAGCACCCGCGACGCCGAAGAGATATCATTTCAGAAAGAAATAAAAATATAATAACGGGCGCACGAAATTCAATCGTGCGTCCGTTTTTTTATTCTCTGTTCAAGACCTTGACAGGCTTCTTTCCCGATCGTTCCGGACAACATGATAAGGACGAAAACGTTTATCACCGTCATTACGCCCACGACCGTGTCGGCGACCGACCACATAACGCCCGGTTCAACGTATCCTCCGACAGCGGCGACTGCGACCGTAATTATGCTGAGCGTTGCTTTGGCAGCGTGCGACCGCGTAAGGTAACGAAGCGCGACACTTCCGTAATAAAGCTGCGCTATCACGGTTGCGTACGCAAAAAGAAAGACTGAGATCCCGATAGCGAAATACGCCGGGTTCCCTGCGAGTTTCCCGAATACGAAAAGCGTATCTCCGACGCCTCCGTCTCCCGTGACCCCGTATTTCAACCGACCTATGAGAACGACAAGCGCGGTCAGCGTACAGAGGACCGGCGTATCGAATATGACCTCGAAAATACCGAAGCAACCCTGTTTGTGCGGCGAGACGACGTTCGCCGCGGCGTGAGCAGTCGGAGACGTCCCGCAGCCCGCTTCGTTTGAGAATATTCCTCTCGTTACTCCGAATCTGATCGCTTCTTTTATCCCGAATCCCGCCGCACCTCCCGCAGCCGCACGGAAGCGGAACGCACCCGAAAAGATCTCGCGGAAAACGGTCGGCACAACAGCAGAGTTTGACGCGATCACGTAAACGGAGATCCCTATGTAGACGAGCGAAAGCGGCGGGATGAGCGCGGAAGTCACTTTGCCGATCTTACCGGGGCCCGAGATCGCAACCGCGGCGACTCCGACCGCAAGAAGCAGACAGATAATCGCCCGGACTCTTCCGTCATCCGTTACCGCAGCTGCTGAATTCGACTGGATGAGGGTCCCCATAACGAGCGAGTTCACCACGCACAGGACAGCGAACGAACCGCCGAGAAGTTTCGAAGCGCAGGGGCCTATCATGAACGACAGTCCGTCCCTTATCGTATAAGCCGCTCCTCCGTAATATCCGTCCTTTGTACGTCGCCTGTATTTTACGGCAAGCGTTACTTCACCGTATTTAACCGCGGTTGAAATCAGAGCGCCAGCCCACATCCAGAATACCGCGCCCGCGCCGCCCGATCCGATCGCGGTAGCGACGCCGGCGATATTGCCGACCCCGAGCGTTCCCGCAAGCGCGGTGCACAGCGAAACGAACGGCGACGTTCCGCTTCCGGTCCCCGCTGACTTCAGATCCCGGAAAAATCCAACCGGTGAGAGGATGCGAAACAGTTTTATCCTGAATGCGAGGATTATTCCGCAAACTGTCAGTGAAAGAGGAAGGACTGCTCCGTTCAGTATCTCTCCGAACAAAATGAACACCGCCCGAAAAAAATATCATAATTACATTTATTCATTTTTTTGAAAAAATATTCCGTAAATATGGAAATATTTGCTGCTCTGTGATAATATAGATTTAAGAATGTTTTTTAGATATTATAACTCTGTTTTGGTTTAAGGAGGAGTTGGCTTTATGTTTACAAAACGCATTCTTGCGCTGATCATGACTCTGGCGATGTGCCTTTGTCTGATCCCGGAGGTCGCGGCGAACACGCTCCCGAAAGGGGATACCGACGCGATCCCTGAGATCGTGAGGGAACCGTTCCTGCTGCAGGACGATTACGAACCGAAAACTGCCACTCTTCCTGTGAGCGACGATAGCCCGGACTGCGAAGAACTGTTCGACGTATCGCCGGTGTCTTTAGATATCAGCAGCGGCGACGCGCCTTTGGACCTTCCGAAAACCGACGGAGCGTTCTTAGGAGAGTTTTCGGTCAATATCAAATCGGATGATAAACCCGATCCGGAACCGGTGGTTCATCCCAAACCTCAGGCGGGAACTTTCGACGTTAAACCCGAAGAAACATTCGGCGGCAGCGGCACCGCGTCCGATCCTTTCAAGATATCCAGCGTCGAAGATCTTACGGCGCTTGCCGGGATCGTCAACGCGGGCAACTCATGTTCCGACCGGTCTTTCTCTCTGACGAATGATCTGAACCTGACAGACGTGACCTGGACGCCGATCGGATGTGCATGGGACGTCACGTTCAACGGAACGTTTTTGGGTAACGATCATATCATCTCCGGTCTCACCGTTGAAAGCTCGGGAGACTATATCGGTCTGTTCGGCTGTATGACAGGCACGGTCAAAGACCTGAACCTTTCAAGCGCCGAGGTATCCGGCAAAAACTACGTAGGCGGCATCGCGGGATGCAATTACGGCGAGATCAATAACTGCTCTTTTTCGGGTACTGTCTCGGGCAACGACTACGTTGGCGGTATCGCGGGCTGCTCAGGCAAAGACGCGTCCGTCACAAAGTGCGACGTCAACGCCGAGATCAACGGCGCCGGTACCGGTATCGGCGGCGTGGTCGGATGGGCGAACAATATCGCAGGCGCAGGCACCCATACCGAGGAACTGAACAGTCCGGATTCCGACGCCCTGGGCGTCGGCGGCGTGTCGGATTGCACCTATACAGGCGAACTGACCGGCCGCAGTCCCTACGGTCTCGGTATCGCGACCAGTGAGAACGGCACCATTACCATCACGGTCACCGCCAACGCCTTCGGCGGCATCGTCGGCTGGAACAACGGCTCCGCCGTTTCTGACTGCGAAAACTACGGCGACGTTTACGGCGACGACTTTGCAGGAGGCATCGTCGGCGACAGCAGCAACGGCGGCAGGGTGGAAAATTGCGTGAACTACGGCAACGTGCACGGCGCCTCCATGCTCAACGGAGGCATCGCGGGACGCATCGCCGAGGGAAGCATATACTTATGCATCAACCGCGGCGCGGTGAACGGCGGCGACTTCACAGGCGGCGTCGTCGGCGCGATCGACAAATACAGCAGCATTTCATTTTGCTTCAGTGCTCCCGACGGATCCGCCGTATCAGAGAGCGGAAAGTACGTGGGCGGCGTCGTTGGTATTGCGAACTGCGCCGTAGAGAACTGCTATAATGACGGCAGCGTAACCGGATCATACGGCGTCGGAGGCGTCGTGGGTTGGACTACGCGTGAGATTCGCGACTGCCATAACGCAGGAGCCGTGACCGCCTCGAGCAGCGAAGGCCGCGTGGGCGGCGTCGTAGGCAACTCCTACGGCCTCGTCGAAAACTGCTACAACGAGGGCAGCGTAGACGGCACCTCGAGAGTAGAGGGCGAAGTCAAGGCGCCCGTCGTGGGCGGTGTTTGCGGTCACCTTTTCGGGACGATAAAGAATTGTCGGAATGCGTATAACGGCAGCGTGCAGGGCGGCGTCAGCACCGGCGGCTGCGTCGGCGGCGCACAAAGCAGCGGCTTGATCAGCGGCTGCTCCAACGAGGGCGCCGTCAGCGGCGTCTCCCAGGTGGGCGGCGTCATCGGTATGGCCTACTGCCTCGTCACTGACTGCACCAACCTCGCAAACGGCAGGGTAAACGGCAGCGGCGAGAGAATCGGCGGCGTCATCGGCTGCCTGGACGATGTAGGCAGAGCGGAGCATATCCGCAACGAAGGCACGGTCACCGGTGTACAATACGTCGGCGGCCTGATCGGTATGGCGTTGTGTGAGGTGAGCGGGCTGACCAATGACGGCAGCGTGGGCGGCGACGAGTACGTCGGCGGCGTCGCCGGTCTCTGCAACGTCGTCAGCAACTGTTCCAACAACGGCGCGGTCAAAAGCGAAACAAACAATAAGATCGGCGGCATCGTCGGCGCGTGCAACAGAAGCATTGCTTCCTGCACGAATACCGGAACCGTCGAAGGCAAGGGAAGCACCGGCGGCATCGTCGGCGCGTTGAAAGGCACCGTCATGGGTTGCGCCAACAGCGGCAGCGTCGCCGGCACGGATGAATACGTCGGCGGCATCCTCGGCTACGCCGGCTCAGGAACGGAGGTTTCCGGCTGCAGCAATGTGGCGGCGGTTTCCGGTACGCAGTACGTGGGCGGCGTCGTCGGTAATGCGCACGGCGACGGCGGCGGCATCAGCGACTGCCGGAACACGGCAACAGTCACCGGCAGCGCGAAAAACGTGGGCGGCGTCGTCGGCTCCACCAACGCTCCCGTCTCGAACTGTGAAAACAGCGCCGCGGTTTCCGGCACGGAGTTCGTCGGCGGCGTCGCCGGTCTGGCGTCGGACACCGCGCTGATCGACCATTGCGTCAACACGAGCAGCGCCGTCGTGACCGGCACGGACGATGAGGTCGGCGGCATCGTGGGCGCCGGCATCGGAGCAGTGGATAACTGCGTCAACGAGGGCACGGTCACCGGCATGGATCACGTCGGCGGCATCGCCGGCTCCATCGTCGGCGAAGACAGCTTCATCCGCAGCTGCTTTAACACGGGTAATATTTCAGGCGCGGACGGCATCGGCGGAGTGGCAGGAAGAGTCGGCAAGCTCGCGGACGACGCGGGCCCGAGCGGTCTTGTAGAAGCCAGTAAGAACATCGGCTCCGTGAGCGGCACCGCTTCGGTCGGCGGCGTGGCAGGCGTCATTCAAGGCACGGTGCGTGACTGCGAGAACAACGGCGCGGTCGTCGGCAGCGAAAATGGCGTCGGCGGCGTCGTGGGCTACTCCAGGCAGGGCAGTGTCGTGAGCGGCTGTAAGAACCTGAAAGCGATCACCGCCGGAACGAACATGACGGCCGGCATCGTCGGCGCCAATAAAGGCGAGATTTCCGACTGCGTTAACGAAGGAACGGTGACCGGCGGAAGTTATCAAAGCATCGGCGGTATCGTTGGTGACAATTCATCGAGCGGCACACTTACCGGCTGCTCCAACAAAGCGAAGATATCAAGCAACAACTCGGATATAGCCGGCGTCGTTGGCGTGAATCACGGCACGGTCAACGGATGCTCCAACGCAGCGGCTGTCACGGGTTCGAGCACCGCCATCGGCGGCATCATCGGCGAGAACAACGGCGGAACCATTTCCAACTGCGCCAACACCGGCAGCGTCACCGGCAGAAGCGGCACCAAGGCCTACACGGGCGGCATCGTGGGCTACGGCAACGGCAGCATAACAGGATGCACCAATGGCGGGGCGATCAACGCGGGCGAGGGCATCGGCGGCATTGCCGGCTTCTTCTACGGCAGCAGCATCGACGGCTGCATCAACAGCGGCTCGGTCGTCGGAATGTCAGGCGTGGCGGGCGGCATCGCCGGCGGCATCTACAACAACAGCAACGTTCTCAACTGTAGCAATACCTCCGCAGTGTACGCCCCGGGCAAGGACGACGTAGGCGGCATCATCGGCGTCGCCTCCAACAACAATACCGTCACGAACTGCACCAACACCGGCAACGTCACCGGCAACAACTGCGTCGGCGGCATTCTCGGTGAGAACGGCAGCAGCGGCACGTACTCGAAGCTCACCAACTCCGGCACGATCTCCGGCAACTACGAGGCCGGCGGCATCGCGGGCGACGCCTCAGCCGCGCTCTCCGACTGCCTGAACACCGGCAGCGTCACGGGCAGCGGTGACAGCAGCAGCCACGGTACGGGCGGCATCTGCGGCAGACTTTCCGGCAAGGGCGTCGCCTCGGCAGACCGCTGCAAAAACACCGGCACGGTCTCCGGTACTTACTTCGTCGGCGGCATCGTCGGTATGGACAATGACGGCTCGATCAACAATTCTGAGAACGAGGGCCCGGTTTCCACCCGCATCACCGGCGAGGACTCGATCCGGATGGGCGGCATCGTGGGCTATATTCAGGACGCCACCCTTTACAAGTGCGTCAACTACAACGCTACCATCAACGGAGGCACCACTGCCAGACAGGTCGGCGGCATTGCGGGCGGCGCCGCCCACACGCTCATTGATTTCTGCCGGAACTATGCGACAGTCCAGGGCGGAAAGAATATCGGCGGTATTGTCGGCCTCACCACGCACATCGACAACAACGGCACGATCATCCAGAGATGCATCAATTCGGGGCACGTCACCGCCAGCATCGGCAGCGGCGGCGCCTACGTGGGCGGCATTGTCGGCAATGCCGGCTGGTACACGACGATCAACGAATGCGCCAACAACAACCCCGCCGCAAAGGTCCAGGCGCCGAATGACACTACGGGAGGCGGCATCGCCGGCGTAATGTATGAGAGTACGGTCTCAAACTGCTACAACACCGGTTACGTTTACGCGTACGGAAAGCAGGGCGGCATCGTCGGCGAGATGAAATGGCACTGCACGATGGCAACGTGCTTCAACTACGCGGGCGGCGACCTGATCCCCGTCAACGGCTCAGCGTCGCCGTTACGCGGCGCGCTCGCGGGCACCTACGATAAGAACGCCACGACGTTTACCAATAACTACTATTCTTACTATTTGGGCCTGCCGCCCATGGGCAATGGAACGCAAGCGGCCACCGCGGAATCCGGCGGAGAATATAAGTATCTGGGCGCATGGGGCAGACCCGGTTTCAACGAGCAGTCGGCATTCAGCGGTTTCAACTTCTCTACCGTTTATATGATGCAGTCCGACCGTCCGAAGCTCCGGATGGAGGGCGGCGTCGCCACCTACACCGACACCGGCCCGACGACGCTCCCGGATCCGGCGCCGGAAACGATCCGCATCTATACCGTGGAGGATCTGGCGAACCTCCGCGACAACGTCAACCGGGGTACCGATTACAGCAAGACGACGATCTTCCTCGAGGCGGATCTGGATATGAGCGGCGTCAACTGGACGCCCATCGGATCGGATTCGCATTACTTCAACGGCTTCTTTGAAGGTCAGGGACACACCGTCTACAACCTGGTGGTCAACACCGGCGGCTCGTTAGCCGGTCTGTTCGGCGCCGTCTCCGGCACGGTCCAGGATCTGGACGTGCGAGGCTCCGTTATGGCGACGTCCAACGGTACTGCATACGCGGGCGGTATCGTCGGCGCGGTCACCGGCGGCACGATCCGGTTCTGCTCCGCCTACGTCGACGTGTATTGCACCGGCGGCAGCGATATGTCCCTTGCAGGCGGCGTCGCGGGATTTATGAACACCGGCACGATCAGCAACTGCTTCCACGTCGGCGACGTAGAAGGTGCGGCAGCGAGTTCCGGTCTCGTCGGCATTATCTATGCGGGCACGCTGGAGAACTGCTTCCATTATCTCGGGCGGATCTCCGCCTCCATCGCTGCCAACGGAATCACCTACTACAACCTTAGTGGCACGGTGAAGAACTGCTACGTTCTGTCCGGCACGTCGGGACCCCTCTTCTCGAGCGGCACCGGCACTAACTGCGTGCTCAAGTCCGCTGCAGAATTCAAGGATACCACGCTGGGACTCGGCAATTTTTGGCTCTGCGGCGGCGAGCATCCGGAACTCCTCAACTTCTCCTGGATGGCGACGCTGCGGCCCAACGGCGGCACGGGTACGGATCCCGTCACCTACGGTGTTCCGTTCTTCCGCGGAACGCTGCCGTCCTGTCCCTTCTACCGCGACGGCGGCTGGACCTTCATCGGCTGGAATACCAGGGCGGACGGCACCGGTACGTGGTATGACGACTGCGGCTCGTTCGCAACCGACGAAACGCTGTACGCGCAGTGGCTACAGGGCTGGAAGTATAACGGCTACTCCTCGGCAACCGCCGAACTGTTTGATAACGATATCTGGTCTGCATATCACTGTCTCGCGATGGAGCGCGGCGAAACGGCCGCGGTCAACTTCACGACGAACGACGCGGTACGGCCCTGTGCCATCGCCTTCTATACCACCGAAACTCCCAGCCCCATCCCGCCGAGCTGGCGTTTGGAGGCAAAGGTCCACGCTTCGGACGGCGAATGGACGCTGCTGGCGGAAAGCGACGGCGCGTCGCTCTCCAATACGGATAAGGTAGTGTACGTCCGACTGGCGGGCGCGGGCGACGACTTCTACAGCGCCTACCGCCTCGTCTGGCAGGGCCCGTCCGACTACGTCGGGCTCCTTGAGGCCTGGCTGTTGGTCTCCGATCCGGACGCGGACGTGCGCAGGCCGCTGATCCTGCACAGCAACGACGGTTCGGATCAGACGAAAGTCGTCGAAGCCAACAACGGCGACTCGGTGACGCTGATCAACACCTTCACGTCGGAGAACCGGTTTTTCCTCAACTGGAACACCAAACCGGACGGTACCGGCAAGAGCTACGCGAACTATGAAAAGATCACCGTCGACGGCGTGACCGATCTGTACGCACAGTGGCTTGACGGTACTCACTATCACAACTATACAGCCCTGAAGACGTACGACCAGTTCACCGAACTTGATGAGAACGGCGTACCGAAGAACGATTCGCAGTATTTGGGCTACGATTCGGAGGAGTACGGCAACCTGGTCGACGACGTCGTCGATACCAAGTGGTGCGTCAAGGTGCGCGCCGATGCGTACTGGTCTCTGGAATTCACGACCGACGAATACGTGAAACCCGTCGGATACGTTCTCGTGACCGCCGAAGACACTGCGACAAATCCCGGCCGCAACCCGAAGAACTGGACGCTCGAGGGCCTGAGCAAGGAAGGCACGTGGGTCATACTGGACGGCATACTGCAGGATCAGAGCCTTCCGGCGGCAAACCACGCCGAGATCTGCAGAAAGGTCGGCAACGATCAGGAATACAACACCTTCCGCATCACTTTCCGGGGACTGACCGGCGGTTCGACGTTCCAGCTTTCCGAAATGTATCTGATCACCGACGGCGCCTCGCGTGAGCCTTCTGTCACCTTCGACAGCCACGGCGGTACCGGAAACGTTTCTCCGATAAGCGCAAAGACCGGAAGCGCCGTATCTCTTCCCGAATGTTCCTTCACCAGAAAGGGATTCGATTTCACCGAGTGGAACACCAAAGCGGACGGCACGGGCAAGCCTTACTCTCCCGGGAAAGAATTCATCGTTGAAGGCGATTCTACGTTGTATGCGCAGTGGACGC
>JAFWPR010000047.1 GCA_017545225.1 Clostridia bacterium | reverse complement strand
CTTACTCTTTTCTTTTATAATCCGAATATTACTTTAGAAGAAGAGTTTATTAAAAGATATTCAGAACTTAAAAGATTTGTTGACGAACGGTGGGGGGGACAGATCCCTATCATTTGCCCGCCGTTTAAACCGGACGAGTATCTGTCCGCAGTTTTCGGCCTCGAGAATCTTCCGGAAGGAGGCAAAAGGTGCTTTAAGTGTTACTCGCTCAGGCTTGAAGCGACCGCACGCGTCGCTGCCGACGCCGGATTCCGGTATTATTGCACCACTCTCTCGGTAAGCCCGTATAAAAACGCCGAGGCACTTTATGAAATAGGTTCTCGGTTAGGCGAAAAAATGGGTGTTATGTATCTCCCTTCCGATTTCAAAAAGAAGGACGGATACAAACGATCCATTGAACTTTCCCGCGAATACGGACTATACCGTCAGGATTTCTGCGGTTGTCCCTTTTCAGAGGAAGAAGCAAAGAAAAGACGTGAGGGTTAAACGAAAGGTTTTTACGAAAGGAGGAGAATATGGCTTCATTCAGAAACTTTCTCATTACCTTTTTGATCTCCGTCCTTTTGTTCGGAGTAATAGGCTATTTTACTACCGTATTTGTTTCGGGTGTCGTTCAGGGTCTTATCGACTCGGACGGTACTTCTCAAGAACAGAACCAGAACGGTTCAGATCCTTTTGACCCGAATTTTCCGGGGTCAGACGACAACGAACCCGAAGGAAATTCTTTCTCTTTCATCATCGTACTGACAGATTTCGACCCTACTAAATACTCCGATTACATACCGACCGACTGGGAAGCTCAGAATATTGAATATTCAATAGATCCCGGCAAAGATGAACTTGGTCTTCTTCTCAGTAAATCACGTCACGTTCATGCGACTGCCATTATACTTGTTAAAGCCGATAAAGAACATAAAGAGTATCTCCTTTGCTATATATCTCCTGAAACGAGGGTATATACCCGTTCCGGAGCAATGTCGCTCGGTAATCTGTACGGCAATTACGGAATAAACGTTCTCAAGGATCACGTAAAAGCACTTACCGGAATATCGCCCGATTTTCATTTCGTCCTGGACTGCTACAAAATGAATGAGGTAGTTGAAACGCTCGGCAGATATTCTTTTGATCTGGACAGCGATATCTTCTCATACGGCGACTATTATATGACGTCTTATAACTTTACTGCTGAAGAAAAGAAAGCCGCTTTCGACCAAGAACCCGTCAATCCGGATGATGCGGATGTAGAAACGGAAAGCAACGATTACGTCAAAGAATTAGTTCCCGCTCCCGTTATCAGCCGCGCGCTGTTCGCGGGTATGCATGAGCTCGACCGCGAGACTCTCACAGTAGTTGCCAATTTGAAGGAGTGCTGCCTTGAGGATATTGAACTCAAAGGAGGATACGTTCTTCCTGCGGTTGAGTTTTATCTCAGAAAATTCGCCGAAATGTCAGAATCCGGTATGTCGTCAGTCATATCCTCACTTACAGGTTCCGTCGCGTATGCATCTGATTCTCCCCTGGACGAAAAACCTGCGCTTGCCACCGATTTCACTACAAACGATATAGGAAATGTATACGGGGTGGTTGGAGCGCTGAAACGTTTCGGGGTAAATTCGATGATTTATCCCGGAAATTACGTTTCAACTCACGACGCTCAGATCGGATATTATGTTCCGACGTTACGAACTGCTGTCGAAGATTTGATTAAATACAGATAAGAATTCATTGCCGCCGTCAGGCGGAGAACGGAGATAAAATGGACAACACGTCAAAATCCATGGACAAAATCGTCGCCCTGTGCAAGAACAGAGGATTCATTTTCGCCGGAAGCGAAATCTACGGCGGACTTGCCAACACATGGGACTACGGTCCTTTGGGAGCGCGTCTTAAGAACAACGTAAAAGACGCATGGCGAAAGCGTTTTATTCAGGAAAGGCATAATTCATTTGAGGTCGACGCAGATATTCTTATGAATCCGCGCGTTTGGGAAGCCAGCGGTCACGTTGCAAGCTTCTCGGATCCTCTTCTTGACTGCAAGGAGTGTAAAATGCGCTTCCGTGCAGATAATCTTATTGACGATTTCGATCCCGATGCACATGCCGACGGTATGACTAAAACCGAAATGTTCGACTACATCAAGGCTCATTCGATCCCGTGTCCTCATTGCGGAAAGCACAATTTCACAGATATCAGGGAATTCAATCTGATGTTCCAGACTTTCCGTGGTGTGACCACAGATGCAAAGAACGTCATATATCTTCGGCCTGAAAACGCGCAGGGCGAATACGTCAACTACGGAAACGTCCAGCGCAGTATGCGCGCCAAATTGCCTTTTTCGATCGGTCAGATAGGGAAAGCGTTCCGAAACGAGATCACTCCGGGTAACTTCACGTTCCGAACGATCGAATTTGAACAGATGGAATTTCAGACATTCTGTCAGCCCGGTCAGGACGGAGAACTTTACGATTATTTCAAAGAATACGGTAAACGGTTCTTTGAGGATCTGGGGCTTCCCGGAGATCATCTCAGATTCCACGATCACGAGAAACTTGCTCACTATGCAAAAGCAGCCTGCGATATAGAATTCCTCTTTCCGTTCGGATGGGGTGAGATCAACGGGACGCACAATCGTACCGACTTTGACCTTTCCCGTCACGAAGAATACAGCGGCCAGCAGTTGAAATATACTGATCCCTTCACAAATGAAACGTTCGTGCCTTATATAATAGAATCGACTTACGGGCTTGATCGGACTGTCCTTGCACTTCTCTGCGAAGCATACGACGAGGAAGTTCTCGATGAAGAGAAGAATGACGTGCGCGTCGTCCTTCACCTGAACCCCGCTGTGGCTCCGATAAAGATCGCTGTTCTTCCGCTTTCCAAGAAACTCAGCGACAAAGCGATGGAGATCCGCGACACCCTTTCAAAGCGCTATATGTGTGATTTTGACGATACCGGTTCGATAGGAAAACGTTACCGTCGCCAGGACGAGATCGGTACGCCTTACTGCGTAACCGTCGACTTCGATACTGTAGGCGACGATGTAAAACCTGCCGATAACTGCGTCACCGTCAGAGAAAGAGATTCCATGGAACAGGTGAGGATTCCTATTTCAGACCTCGGATCGTATTTTTCAGACCATTTCGATTTCTAATCATATCAGGCAATACCGTCTTCACGGCGGTATTGCTTTGCTGTTGGAGTAAACGATGGATTTGTGTTCAGTTTCACGCGTAAGGGAAATGCTCGCTGAAAACGGCCTTTCACCGAGAAAATCACTCGGTCAGAATTTCCTCATCAATTCACGCGTTCCGAAAATGATCGCAAAACGATCTGCAGAACTTGCTCGAAACTCCGAATCGGATGAAACGCCGATCGGAGTGATCGAGATCGGTCCCGGTATAGGCGCTCTTACTATCGAACTGGCTGAAGTTTTTGACCGTGTAATCGCCGTAGAGATAGATAAGGGACTTGCCGGTCTCTTTGAAAAGACGTTTTCGGAATATGAAAACGTCAAACTTATCGTAGGCGACGTAATGAAGACAAACGTTCCGGCACTTCTTTGCGATCATTTCGGCGATATACTCGATGCGGGCGGATCAGTTTCAGTTTGTGCAAATCTACCGTATTATATTACGACTCCGGTTATCATGAAACTGCTCGAATCTTTCGACCCGACAGGGAAGTGCCCTTTTTCATCGATCACTGTTATGATACAGTCTGAGGTCGCAGACCGCCTTGCGGCTTTGCCGGGAACTCCTGAATACGGATCGATCACCGCTTCAGTTTCACTTCGTGCAGACGTAGTCAAAAATTTCGACGTCTCGCCGGGTTCGTTCTATCCTCCGCCGAAAGTAACTTCGACGGTTATCAGTATTATTCCGAACGGAGGAATAAGAGAGGTATTCCCGGATGTTCCGGTTGAAGAATCAGAATGCAGAAAGTTTTTTGAACAAACTTCCGGGATTATCGAAGCCGCTTTTTCGAAGCGCAGAAAAACGCTGACAAACGCATTGTCCGGAATGTACCCCAAAGAATCCGTTGCGTCAGCGCTTATTAAGATTGGAAAAAACGCCGATATCCGAGGAGAGAGGCTTTCTGCCGAGGATTTCTGTGCTCTCTCATCTCAACTTAATATCCGGAAGGAATAACCATGGATAATGCAATTTCACTCAGAATTCCCGAACAATATGAGGTTCTTAAGTTTGAATTTATTGTAGACATCGGGTCCTCGGGTTATATTCTTCGTCATAAAAAAAGCGGTGCTCACGTCGCCGTTCTTCCGAACGAAGACACCAACAAACTGTTCTGTATTACTTTTTTCACGCCACCCGAAAACAGCAAAGGAACGCCCCATATAATTGAACATACGGTTCTACAGGGTTCGCGTAAATATCCCGCAAGAGAACCGTTTATGCAGCTCGTTAAAGGATCGCTCAATACTTTTTTGAACGCAATGACTTATCCCGATAAAACAATGTTTCCCGTATCGTCCTGCAACGACATTGATTTCAAAAATCTTATGGACGTTTATCTTGACGCCGTATTCCACCCTAATCTTTATAATAAGCGCGAGATCTTTTTGCAGGAGGGATGGCATTATGAAATTGGTCAAAACGGCGATCTTTTGATAAACGGAGTCGTATACAGTGAGATGAAAGGGAAGACCTCTTCTCCGGATTCTAACGTGTTTGACGAGCTGTTTGCCGCGCTGTTTCCCGACAACGCTTACGGGTTTTCTTCAGGCGGAGATCCGCGTGAGATCCCGGATCTCTCTTACGAAGAGTATCTTGAATTTCACAAAAAATACTATCATCCGTCGAACAGTTATATCATGATCTACGGAAACGTCGATGCGGAAGAAAGACTTGATTATCTCGACAGAGAATATCTTTCCGAATATGATTCCGTTCCTGAAATCCCGGGAATACATCCGCAAAAAGAATTCGGGTTTAATTACACGAAGCACGTTACAGTTCCGTATCCCATTGGGGGAGAAGAGGACGATAAAAACAAGACTTATATTGCAGCAGCGTGCCGTGTCGGTTCCGTATACGACGAAGTTGAAAGCGTTGCATGGAACGTTCTTGGCGATATTCTCGTCAATGATCCCGAGTCATATATAAAAAGAGCTTTATCCGACGCCGGGATCGGACAGGAGATATTCGGCGGTTATCTTGATTATATCGGTGAGCCGGTGTTTGTTATCGTCGCGAAAAACACTGATAACACTAGGAAAGACGACTTTTTGAGAATAATTAACGAAACTTTCGTTCGCTTGCGAAAAGAAGGCATTAACAAAAAAACTCTTTCCGCCATTCTTGAACGCACTGAGTTCAACTTCAGAGAGAGCGATTATGGTTCATACCCAAAAGGTCTTCACCTTTTCAGTATGATGCTGAAAGGATGGATCTACGGCGAAAAAGACCCGTTCAAATATATTAAGATCCTAAGTATTCTCGGAAAACTTAAAGAGAAAGTCAACGACGGTTTTTTTGAGGGTTTACTCGACTTCCTAATATCTCCATCTCATTCCGTCGTCCTGACGCTCTTACCCGAGCGCGGACTTGCTTCAAAAGAAGAAGACGATCTGAATAACAAACTCAGTTTATTAAAAGAATCCCTCAGTGAATCGGAATATAATAAGATCGAGAAAGAGTTCAAAGAGCTTCGAGATTATCAGGAAGCGCCTGAAACAGATGAAGAAAGGAACTGTATTCCCGTACTTCCGAGAGGAAGTATTCCGACCGAGCCTCTTCCTGTTTCGAATGTTGAATCTCAGCATAACGGCGTTAGAATCATCTCACATAACATTGATTCAAACGGTATAGTTTACGTCACATTTCTGTTCGACGTTTCCGATCTCAGTGAAGAAAGACTTCCGTACCTGGATCTTCTCGTTGAGCTTCTCGGAAACTCTTCCGCCGGGACTTACGAAACGAGAGATCTTATAGACGAGATCAGGACCTCGACCGGAGGGATCGATTTCGACCTGACTCCGATACGAAAGTACCGCGATCCTGCTTTGTTTACACCTTATCTGACCGTATCCGTCCGAGCGCTTGCCTCTAAGACGGACGAAGCGTTTGATCTTGTACGTTTGATTTTGACGGAAACCAAACTTGAAAACGTCCAAAGGGTCAGAGAGGTACTCGGAGAGACAGTCTCGGTTAAATCTTACAACGCGATCTACAGCGGCTCTGAGTTTGCTGCTATGAGATCGCTTGGTGGGTTCGATCCGGCTTCAGTTTTTAACGATATGACGGAAGGGATAGGTTCGCTTCGCGTTCAATCGGATCTATATTCGGATTTCGATAATTTTTCGGAGAGTATAATTAACGAATTGAAGTGCCTGTACGAGACCGTGTTTGATAAAAAAAGAGCAGTAATATCTCTCACCGCTCCGAAGGAATCGAATGAAACCGTTCTAAGGGCAATCGACCGTGTTACTGTAAATCTCGACAGAGGACCCGGGTCTGTCCTGCATAACTCTTTGAAAGCTCGCGGCGTTTGTAACGAAGCTTTCTCCTGCACCTCTGCTGTCCAGTACGT
>JAFWPR010000005.1 GCA_017545225.1 Clostridia bacterium | reverse complement strand
TACGTCGAGCGAGGAGTCGCCGACGTCGGAGTCGCCGGGAAGGACGTTCTGCTCGAGTTCTCGCCGGACGTGTACGAGCTGTGCGACCTGCGCCTCGGCAAGTGCCGGATGGCGGTCGCTTCAAAGCGCGGCTTTCGCGACGATACGTCCCGCCCTCTGCGCGTGGCGACGAAATTCCCGTCGATCGCGAAAAACTACTACCGCTCGCTCGGGCGCGACATAGACGTTATAAAGCTGAACGGTTCGATCGAGATCGCGCCGCTGCTCGGCCTGTCCGACGTTATCGTCGACATCGTCGAGACGGGCAAGACGCTCGTTGAGAACGGCCTCGTCCCGTTCGAGACTGTGACCGACATATCTGCGCGGCTGATCGCCAACAAGGTAAGTTTCAAATTCAAGAACGAAGAAATAAAAGAAATGGCCTCCCGTGCGGAGGCGGAGGTCGCGAAAGAGGAGGCGCCGGAATGATAAAGATATACCGCGGCTCCGCCGACGCGCTGAAAAGAACGGATGACGACGTCGAAAGAGACGATAAGATAAGAGAGAGCGTTTCCGCAATAATCGCGGACGTCCGCGCGCGCGGCGACGCGGCGCTTTACGACTACGCTCTGAAATTCGACAAAGCGGAGCTTTCCGCGATCGAGGTGTCTGCAGAGGAGATCGAACGCGCGGTATCGGAATGCGATGAAAAACTCACAGCCGTTATGAAACGCGCGGCGGAAAACATCAGGGCGTTCCACTCCCGTCAGGTGCGCGAGCCGTTCGTGATAAAGGACAAGCCCGGCGTCGTGATGGGGCAGAAGATAACGCCGATCGAAAAGGTCGGCCTGTACGTTCCCGGAGGCACGGCGGCGTATCCGTCGTCGGTCCTCATGAACTGCATCCCCGCGAAGATCGCCGGATGCTCTGAGATCGTCATGGTCTCGCCGCCCTCAAGGGGCGGGGATATCTCCCCCGTCATACTCGCCGCGGCGAAGATCGCCGGAGTCGACCGCGTTTTCCGCGTAGGCGGGGCACAGGCAATCGCCGCTCTCGCGTACGGCACCGAAACCGTACCGAAGGTCGACAAGATCGTCGGGCCGGGCAACGCGTTCGTCGCCGAGGCGAAAAGACAGGTGTTCGGAAAGGTCGCGATCGATATGATCGCGGGGCCGTCCGAGATACTCGTTATCTCCGACGGAAATTCCGATCCCTCCGTCCTCGCCGCCGACCTGCTCTCGCAGGCGGAGCACGACAGAATGGCGACGGCGATTTTTCTGACAACGAGCGAAGAACTCGCCGGCAAGGTCAGCGAAGAACTCGAACGTCAGATACCCGCTCTTCCTCGGCGCGACATCGCGCGGGAGTCGATCGACGTGAACGGAAAGATCATAATTCTCGAAAGCATCGACGAGTGTATAAAGCTCGCCAACGAGATGGCGCCGGAGCATCTTGAACTCTGCGTCGAAGAGCCTTTCAACTACCTTGACGCGATCAAAAACGCCGGGTCCATCTTCCTCGGGCGCAACTGTCCCGAGGCGCTCGGCGACTATATGGCGGGGCCGAACCACACGCTCCCGACGAGCGGAACGGCGCGTTTCTCAAGCCCGCTCTTCGTCGACGATTTCGTCAAGAAGAGCCAGTTCACGTATTTCACCGCCGAGGCGCTCGGCGAGCTTTGCGGCGACGTCGCGTCGTTCGCGCGGGCGGAAGGACTCGAAGCGCACGCGCGAAGCGCGCTGGCGCGCCGCGAAAAAGGAGTTTTTGAAAATGAGTAAGTTTCTCGCCTGTTCTTATCGCGGTTTGGCTGCATACGTCCCGGGCGAGCAGCCGAGGGACAGAAAATATATCAAACTGAACACGAACGAGTCGCCGTACCCGCCGTCGCCGAAAGTGATCGCGGCGATCGCGGAGAAAACCGCAGACATGAATCTCTACCCCGATCCCGAGTACCGATCGTTCCGCGAAAAGGCGGCTGCGTATCACGGCGTCGGGATCGAAAACGTATCCGTCGGCGGCGGTTCCGACGAGCTGCTCGACTGGATCTTCCGCGCGTTCTTCCCCGACCGCGGAGCGATCTTCCCCGACGTGACGTACGGCTTTTACAAGGTCTGGGCAGCGCTCTACGGTATCAAGTACCGCGAGATCCCGCTGAGGGACGATTTCACCGTCGACCCCGCCGATTATACGAAGGCGGAAAAGGGCGGGCCGTGCGCGGTGCTCGCCGATCCGAACGCGCCGACCGGCATCGCCGCCGGGCGGGATACGATCGAAGCGATCGTCGCGGCGGATCCCGACCGCGTCGTCGTAATCGACGAAGCGTACGCGGATTTCTCGACCTATACGGCCGCGCCGCTCGTCAAAAAATACGACAATCTGATCGTCGTGCGGACGTTCTCGAAATCGAGGTCGTTCGCGGGGGGGCGCGTCGGCTACTGCCTTTCCTCCCCCGAGATCATCAGGGATATCGAGTTCATGCGGTTCTCGACCAACCCGTTCAATCTCTCCCGCACGGCGTGCGCCGCGGCGGAGGCGTCGTTCGGCGACGAAGAGTATTTCCGAGCCCGCGTCGCGGACGTGGTGAGAGTGCGGGACGGTTTTTCCGATACGCTGAGAAAACTCGGGTTCGAGGTCACTCCGTCCTCGTCGAATTTCGTATTCGCGCGGTTTCCCGGAAAAAGCGGCCGTGACCTCGCCGCTGCGCTCCGCGAGCGCGGGATCCTCGTCCGCCGGTTCGACTCGGAGAGGATAAAAGATCACCTTCGCATTACGGTAGGCACGGCTGAGCAGATGAGCGCGCTCGTCGACGCTCTGTCCGATATATTGAAAGGATAACGGAAATGAGAGAAGCGAAAATCGAAAGAAAAACGGCTGAGACCGATATCAGACTTTCACTCGATCTTGACGGGAAAGGCAAAATATCCGTCGACACGGGATGCGGTTTTCTCGACCACATGCTGACGCTCTTCGCGACGCACGGCTGCTTTGACCTCGATCTCTTCTGCCGCGGCGACGTGAACGTGGACTTCCACCACACCGCCGAGGATATCGGGATCGCTCTGGGCGAGGCGTTCCGCGACGCGTCGGGCGACCGCGCGGGCATCGCGCGCTACGCGTCGATAACGCTTCCGATGGACGAGGCGCTCATTCTCACCGCCGTCGACGTTTCGGGGCGCGGCGTTCTGCGCTTCAACGTCAGTTTCCCGACAGAGAAGGTCGGCGACTTCGACACGGAACTCGTAAAGGAATTCTGGCTCGCGTTCGTGCGGACTGCGGGCGTGACTCTGCACGTTCTGATGATCGACGGCGAGAACTCGCACCACGTGGCGGAAGCGATCTTCAAGGGCGTCGCGCGTTCGCTGTCGGCGGCTCTCGCTCCCGATCCGCGCTTCGAGGGACGGATCCCGTCGAGCAAGGGCGTTCTCTGATGGTCACGATAATCGATTACGGCGTCGGTAATTTGTTCTCGCTCGAAAGCTCGTTCGCTTTCATCGGCGAGGACGCGACGGTGACGTCCGATCCCGACGCGGTGCGCTCGGCGGAGCGTCTTATTCTCCCGGGCGTCGGCGCGTTCGGCGACGCGGCGGAGAAGCTGCGCTCGTCCGGTATGTTCGAAGCGGTGCTCGACGCGGCGGAGGCGGGGATCCCTCTTCTCGGTATCTGCCTCGGGATGCAGCTTTTGTTTGAGAAAAGCTTTGAGTACGGCGAGCACGGCGGCCTCGGTCTGATAAAAGGCTCCGTCCGTCCGATGAGGGGATATATCCCCGACTCCGAGAAGATACCGCAGATCGGATGGAATTCGCTCGCCCTCACGGAGCGCGGCGGGGAATGCCCGATCTTCGAGGATATTAAGAACGGCGATTTCGTCTATTTCGTCCATTCGTTTTACGGCTCTGACTGCGGCGGAGCGCTCGCCGCGTCGGTTGACTGCGGCGGCGTGCCGGTGACTGCGGCGGTGTGGGGCGGCGGGTCCGTTTTCGGAACGCAGTTCCACCCGGAGAAAAGCGGAGACGTGGGTCTTCGCATACTCAAATCGTTTTCAAAAGTTCCGAAAGGCGGTCCTGTCCTATGATTATATTTCCCGCCGTCGACCTTATCGGCGGCAAGGCCGTTCGCCTGAAGCAGGGCGATTACGGGAAGATGACCGTTTTCGGCGACGATCCGGTCGCCGCGGCGAAAAAGTTTGAATCGGAAGGCGCGGAATTTCTCCACGTCGTCGATCTCGACGGCGCGAAGGACGGCGGCCGCCCGAACGAAGAAGTGATAAAGAGAATAATCGGGGAGACGTCCCTCAGAGTCGAAGTCGGGGGCGGCGTGCGCGACGAAGAGAGCGTGAGGACTTATCTCGACGCGGGCGCATTCCGCGTGATACTCGGCACCGCCGCGGCGGAGAACGAAGAGTTCACCCGCGATATGTGCTCCGAATACGGCGGACATATCGTCGTAGGCGCGGACGCGCGCGACGGCGTGATCGCCGTGAGGGGGTGGCGGCAATCCTCGGGCGAGGAACTGTTCGATTTCGTAAAACGCATGGGTTCGCTCGGCGTCGGAACGGTCATAGTTACCGACATCTCCCGCGACGGAGAAAAAAAAGGCGCGAACCTCGATCTTTACCGCAAAATGACGGCGGAACTGCCCGTCGGTATCGTCGCGTCGGGCGGGATAGCGTCGGCCGCAGATATAAAGGCGCTCGCAGAAGCGGGAGTCGTGGGAGCGATCCTCGGACGCGCGCTTTACGTCGGTGAGATCACGCTCGCCGACGCGCTGAGAGCGGCGGAGGTGGCAAAGTGATAACGAAAAGAATTATCCCGTGCCTCGACGTCCGCGACGGAAGAGTTGTAAAGGGCGTCAACTTCAAGGATCTCGCCGACGTCGACTCTCCGGTCGCGCTCGCCTCGTATTACAGCGACGCGGGAGCGGACGAGCTCGTCTTTTACGATATAACGGCGTCAGCCGAGGGCAGACGCATCTTCACGGATATCCTCGCGGAGGCGGCTCGGCGCGTGTTCATCCCGCTGACCGTCGGAGGCGGCGTGTCGTCGCTTTCCGATTTCGAGCGCGTTCTGCGCTGCGGCGCGGACAAGGTGAGCGTCAACTCCGGCGCGATAAAAGATCCGTCCCTGATCGGCGAGGCGGCGAAGAGATACGGCGATCAGTGCGTCGTGATCTCCGCCGACGTTAAAAGAGTGAACGGCGAGTTCCGCGTCTTCGCCCGCGGGGGCAGGGACGATACGGGGCTCGAGGCGGTCGAGTGGATAAAACGCTGCGTCGGGAACGGCGCGGGCGAGGTCGTCCTGAACAGTATGGACACGGACGGCGTGAAAGGCGGGTTCGACCTGCCGATGCTCCGCACGGTCTGCGACGCTGTGAGCGTCCCGGTGATCGCGTCGGGCGGCGCGGGCAAAGTCGAAGATTTCGTGACCCTGTTCCGCGAGGTCCCCGGAGTCGACGCGGGGCTGGCGGCGTCGGTCTTCCATTTCGGTGAGATAAAAATCCCGGATCTCAAAGCGGCTCTCGCCGCCGAGGGGATCCCGGTGAGGATTGGGGAGAAGTGATATGGCGAATATAACCGTAAACGATCTGAAATTCGATGAAAAGGGTCTTATCCCCGCCGTCGTCGTGGACAACGTGTCGCGGAAAGTGCTGACCGTGGCGTACATGAACAGACAGAGCGTCGAGATCACCCTGAACGAGGGGCGGACCTGCTTTTTCTCCCGCTCGCGTCAGCAATTGTGGCGCAAGGGCGAGACGTCCGGCAACGTTCAGCACGTGGCGAGGATCACAGCCGACTGCGACCGCGACGCGCTCGTCGTCGTAGTCGAAAAGGACGGCCCGGCGTGCCATCTGGGGACCGATTCGTGCTTCAACGACGATCTGTTCGTCTCCGACGAGGTCGCCGACTTCACGCCCGACGCGCTGATGGATCTGATCCGCGACAGGAAAGTGAACGGCAAGGAGGGCTCCTATACGACATACCTCTTTGAGAAGGGGCTCGACAAGATCCTGAAAAAGGTGGGCGAGGAGTGTACCGAGGTCATTATCGCCTCCAAGGCGGAGGATAAAAAGGAGACGATATACGAGATCGCCGACCTGATGTATCACGTGATGGTCCTGATGTGCGAGGCCGGCATCACCCCCGCGGACGTTATAAACGAGCTTGCCTCCCGCCACGTGATCGACAAGAAAGTCAAGCAGGAAAAAATGACCTGAGGGGGCAAAGAAGAATGGCAGGAAAGAACAAGGTGACCTTCGAGGTCCGCATGGAAGAGGGACTGTACAAGAAACTCGTCGCCGCCGCGGCACGCGAGAACAGAACGCTGAACAATCACATCGCGTTCCTCGCCCGCACGAACGTCGACTACACCGAGCGCGTCCACGGCACGCTGGACACTAAAGACGTGCAGTTGCCTGAATAAAATCCCGGGGGCTTCTCCCCAAAGACGCCCCCGGACCCCCAAGAAACTTTATAAAAGAGCCGGCGGAAATACTTCCGCCGGTGTTTTTTACATTATTGTGTTTTTAACATGAAAAGGAGAAAAGCATAAATTGTTCGGTATCTTCAAAACAAAATGAATCCATCAGCACGAATCGCCGACACCACCTCGTCTCGCCGAATGTCTTTATCTGACTTCACGTTACGGTGAACGAGAAAAACGAAAACACTCGCTTTTCCTTCCGTACGCGACGCTTTGCCCGAAAGAGGTGTCTTCATCGCGCGGGAGGGAGGGGGAGGTTTCGGGGGCGGGCTCGCCAAGCGCCGCCGGGGGCGGATGAAGCGACGGCGAGACCGGAGCAATGGTCGAAATCGCGCGACGCGTCAGCGGAGCGAGCGATTTCGGGAACCGTAATCCGGGCAAGAGGGTTTGAGCGAGGTCGCTTGTCGACCTCATGCGAAACCTCCTCCCGCCCCAGAGCGACTCTTTTTTTCAGCGCAGTCTTTTTTTCTCTAGAGAAAAAAAGATTGCATCACGCAGAACCGCAAACCATACTTTCCGTCTCGCGAGCGGAGTTTATGTGCTTCAAGTTGTCCGCGAGGGAAAAATAAAGCAAAAGAAAAACCGGAGACGTGATCTCCGGTTTCTTTTTTTGATTTGTCAGTCATCCTTTTTTCCGAACAGCCCGCCGATCGCGTCGCCGGCTTTCTTCGCCACGTCGCCGACTCCTCCTGCCGCCTTCTTTGCGACTTCGCCGATTCCGCCCGATCCGAGCGCCGCTTTGATTGCCGCAATGACCTTGTCGATCAGGTCTTTCGCCGCGCCCGAGCCGAGGACTGATTTGACGGTGCCTGCCGGGTCCTTTTTGAACGCTTCTACTTTCTTGTTGTCGCCTGTGATCTTCGCTACCGCTTTTTCGATTTCAGCCTTGATATCCATATGCTCTCCTCCTTAATTTTAAGGGTGATCTCCGTCACCCGATCTTATCGACCGTTTCTATCTCGTAACCCGCAGCGCGGATCCCGTCGATCACGTCGCCCATTATAGCGGCGTCCGTCGTGGATTTGGGATGGAACATGAAGACGCATCCGGGGTGCAGTCCGCGAAGGATCGCGTTGAGCGCTTCGGCGGGATCGGGCTGCGCGTCGTCGTGATAATCGTCGTATGTCCACGAATACAGCACGTTCTTCAGACCCATCTGCTGAGCGAGCGCCATATCCCATTCCGTGACCGTTCCGTACGGAGGTCGGTAGTATGTCATATACTTTGCGCCGGGTACGTTCTGTTTCAGAAGCGCGTTGTTGTCTTCGATCTCCGCGATAAACGTGTCGACGTCCACCCGCGCCATGTTCTTGTGATTTCTCCCGTGATTGCCGATTATATGACCGTCGTCGACCATCCGCTTTACGAGCTCCGGCTCAGTCTCTATGATCTGTCCGTTGAGAACGAAGAGCGCCGTGACCCCTTTTTCCTTCAGCACGTCGAGGATCCGGCCCACGTTTCCGTTGTAGTTATAGTCGCAGTCAAACGTGAGATAACATACTTTCCGCGATTCGTCGCCTCGGTAAACAACGCCGTATTTTTCAAGCAGCGCAAGCGTTTCGGGCGCCCTGTCCCACACTTTCGTGACCTCTCCTGTCGTGGGATCGCGCTCCGTCTTGCCGCAGTACCACGATCCTGTGTCCGGGTCGCCCGAATCGGGCATATACTCGTGCGACGCGGAATCGAGGAACGAAAAGTCGGAAAGAGTCGTGCCGTCGGCGCGGGTATATACGAGATCCCCCGCGGCGTAGCTTCCGGTCACTGACGCCCATCCGTCGGCTGTCGACGGAGGCGGCGCCGCCGTCTCGCTTTCCGTCCCGATGCTCGCAGTTTCCGTCCCGGTTTCGTTCGCGGGGACGGATGAAGTCTGCCTTCCCGCGCCGCCCTGACCGGGATCGTTCGTTCCCGAGCAGGAGGTGAGAGAGAAAACGAAAGCGAGGGCGAAGAGCGCTGACAGTATTTTCGTCGTTTTATTCATTTTTATTGATCCATTCTTCTTATTTCATAACCCTGTGCGCGGATAAAGTCGATCAGATCGCCGAGGATCGCGGCGTTCGTCGACGAGACCGCGTGGAGCAGATAGACGCATCCCGGGCGCAGACCGCTCTTTGCGTTTTCGAGCGCGGAATACGGATCGGGCTGATCGTTCGGATCGTAGTCGTACTGCGTCCACGACCACATAACGGTCGTGAGTCCCATCGCCTGCGCCATTGCGAGCGCCCACCTGGACGTCGCGCCCATCGGCGGACGGTAATAGATCATATCGGGCGCGTTTGGGATATGCGATTTCAGTTTCTCTTCGTTGGAGAGGATCTCGTCGATGAACTCCTCCGCGGAGAGCAACGCCATATTCTTGTGATTGTTCGTGTGCGTACCGACGAGGTGGCCCTCGTCGAGCATCCTCTGAATGATCTCGGACGAAGTGTCTATGTACGCGCCGGTCACAAAGAATATCCCCTTCGCGTTCTTTTCTTTGAGCACGTCAAGGATCAGCGGAGTGTTGCCGTTCTCGTAACCGCAGTCGAACGTGAGATAAACAACCTTCTGGTCGGCGTTCTTCAGGTAGATGCCGCCGTATTCTTCAAGCGTCGCGAGCGTTTCGGGATCCCTCTCGAAAACAGTCGAGATCTCTCCGGTCGCTTCGTCGTACACTGTTTTACCCATGTACCACGTTCCCTGACCGTCGTCCGCGGCGTCCGGGAAAAAGTCTCTCGGGATCGCGTCGATCGCGGAAAGATCCGCAGGCCTCGAGACCGTTCCCGCGGGAGGCGGCAGGATACCTCCCTGCTCCGTTTCAGTTTCCGTCTCTGTCTCCGTCGCGGGAGCCGTGTTCTGTCCGTCGGTACCCGACGGCTCCGGCGCAGTCTGCGCCTCAGTCGACGGGACCGTTCTGCCCGCTCCTCCGGGATCGGCCTCTCTCATACATGAAACGAGGACCGCCGAGAACATGATCAGGGCGAGAACGGCTGAAAGTATCTTTATTCCGTGTTTTTTCATATTTGCCTCCGGGACTTTTTTCTGTAATAAGTATATCACTTTCCGGGTCGAAAAATCAAGTTTTTCACTTCGTCCCGTTCTATATCGTCACGCCTCCGTCCGGACAGATCACGCTCCCGGTGATATAGTCCGCATCGCGTGAGGCGAGAAAGAGGATAACGCCCGCGACGTCGTCCGGCGTACCGATGCGGCCGAGCGGCACTTCTTTTTCAAAATCTTTTTTATCCTGATCGCTCATATGGGCGATCATCCTCGTTTCGATCGCGCCGGGAGCCACGCAGTTGACGGTAATACCCGACGGCGCGAGCTCCTTTGCGAGCGCTTTGGTCATTCCGATGACCGCCGCCTTCGATGCGGAGTAATGGACCTCGCACGACGCGCCCGTTATCCCCCACATCGAGGACACGTTTATGATCTTTCCGTTTTTTTGTCTTATCATATACGGGACGGCGGCACGAGACGTCAGGAAAGTCCCCCTGACGTTGACGGCGAACGTCCTGTCCCACTCTTCCGCGGTGATCTCGTCGAAAAGGCGGATCGACGCGATCCCGGCGCAGTTGACGAGGACGTCGACTCCGCCGGCTTTCTCTTCTATGGACCGGAACGCCTCGCCGACGGAACTCTCGTCCGACACGTCGATCCCGACGGGGATCGCACCCGTGAGGCGGCAAAGTTCCTCCGCCGCTTCGCGCCCCGACGCGTACCCGGCAAAGACGGTATATCCCGCCGCCGCGAACCGCTCCGCGGCCGCGGAGCCGATCCCGCCCGACGCGCCTGTAATGAATACGTTTTTCATATCTGCTCCTTACTTGATCTCTATCGCATCGCCCATGGCGAGCGACCAGATCAGCGTCTCGTCCGGCGAGCGTCCGAATATGAGCGCCGCCGCTTCCCTGTAGTACGAGAGCTGCGTTTTATGTCTCTCTCTCAGCTTCTCCGCAAACGCGTCGGGGTGAGAACGGTCGTATGTGGTCATCGCGTCCGTCTTGTAGTCGACGAGGACGAGCGTTCCGTCCTTTTCGCGGAACACGCAGTCGAAGACGCCCTGCACCGTGACGCGCGCGTCGGCTTTTTCGAACTTTTCGGCAAGCTCTCCGTCAGAGGTGAATTTTGCCGCGGGCAGCCGCACGTTGAACCGGAATTCGCGCCACGTCGTCTCCGCGTTCCTCATCCGTGCGAACAGGCCGCCGCGGATGAATCGGACGATGAAGTCCTCTTCTACGAGTTCCGCCATCTTCGCCGTCATGAAGCCCTTCGAAACGAGACGGTCGATTTCTTCTCTGACCGCCCCTTCGGCGAGCCTGTCAAAATCGCAGAACTGCATGAACACGTGGTTCGCCGTACCCTTTTCGGCGGGCGAATAGTCCGTCGTCCCCGTCATGAACGTGGGATATGGCATATCGCCGTCCGGCAGGACGAATTCCCCGTCCTCGGGCAGCGCCGCTTCTCCCTCGTCGAGCACTTCGGGGTAGAGCTTCGACACGGAGAGTTTAGACGGGAGATTCGAAAGGAACGAGAAGGGATATTCGAACGCGAAGTTCTCTTCGATCCGCTTCAGGACCTCCGAATCGGCGGCCTCTTTTGCGGCGCGCTTTTCCCTTTCCTCGGGAGTTTCTTCTTCCCTTATCTCAACGCCCTCCTCCGAGACGTCGACCGTTTCGCAGACGAGCGGCGAGCAGACGAGCGCCGCTCCGAGAACGTGTTCGAGCGGCCTGGTGAACGCCATGACGACGGATCTGTCTCTCATCCACTCCTTCTCACGGGCTCCGTTTCTTTCCTTTTCGGGGTCGCAGGTCGCGGTTATGATCAGTTTGTTCTGCGCCCTCGTCATCGCGACGTACAGAAGGCGCATGTGTTCCTCGCGGTCTTCCGCTTTCTTTTTTTCGATGATCGTCCGACGTACGGGGGTGTCGTATTTCGTATATCCTCCCTCTCCGGGGAGCATGGTCCCGACCCCGAGTTCCGGATCGAACTGGAGCGGCTCTCTGTATTCCCTGATGCTGTACGCTTTATCCGTTTTTCCGACGATACAGACGGGGAATTCAAGCCCCTTCGCCTTGTGGACCGTCATTATTCTGACGGAGCCGGTCTTTCCCGGGGTATAGGTGAACTTTCCCGCCCCGATCAGCCCGTCGATATACGAAAGGAATCCGAAAAGTCCGCCGAAAACGCCGTCCTCGTATTTTCGCGACAGGTCGATCAGTGCGCGGACTTTTTCCGCTCCGTCCGGGGAGCCGGTGACTTCCGGAGCGTCGAGTATGCCGCATTCGTTCAGGACGTATTCCACGAATACGTTCGCAGCGGACGATCTCTCCGCCGACCTGTATCCGTTCAGCCTGTTGAGGAACGCCGCGCATCTGGCTCTGAGGCCGTCTTCTTCCGCCGCGCCGTCCTCCGCCGTTCGCGAAACGGCGGAGTAAAGCGTACCGTCGGGGTATTTCACTCTTATGTTCACAAGGTCGTCAAGCGAGAATCCGAAGACAGACGAATACATCATCCCCGCGAGAGGCCCGTCCCTGAGCGGGTTGTCGACGGATCTCAGGATATCGAGAGCAAGGATCACCTCAGGGGCCTCCGACAGTTCTTCGCCGACCGATTCGGAGGTGGGGATCCCGAGCGCCGCGAGCGCTTTAGTATAAGCTTTGCCGTCCTCGTTCGTCGGAACGAGGATCGCAAAGTCGTCGGGTCTGAGCGGTTCCTTCCCGAACGGGACGGTCCCGATCATCTCTTTTATTTTTTTCGCAGTGAACTCTTCTTCGGTCGGCCCGTCCTTCGTTTTCGGTACGAGATAGACCGATACCGGGCAGTCCGCGTCGGTGCTCGCGCTGAAGATCAGCTCGTCGTCGGGGCAGAACGGAACGTGCCCATACGGGAACATCCTGCGCGAGACGAGGTTCGAAAATTCGACTATGGGACGCGCGCACCTGAAGTTGTCGCTCATGAATATGCCCGCGTCGCGCGGCTCGAAAACGTCGCCGTCCCCGCCGCAGTCTTCCGGGGAGACGCTCTCCCACTCTCCGCGATATCTTGAGAACACCGCCGGCTCCGCCCCGCGGAACCTGTAGATCGACTGCTTGACGTCGCCGACGAGAAACAGTTCCGAACTGCCGCCGATCGCGCGGAATATGGCGTCCTGAACGCCGTTCGCGTCCTGATACTCGTCGACGAAGATGAAGCGGAATCGCTCGCCGATCTTACGGGCGATATCGGTCGGTTTTCCGTCTTCCCCGACGAAGAGCCCGTAGGCGAACGACTCGAGGTCCTGATAATCGACGCGGCCGCGTTCTCTCTTCTTTTCCTCGAAGGCGGAGCCGTACGCGGCGACCGCCCTGCCGAGCCCGCGAGCGAATTTCGCCGTAGCCTTCATGGCGGCGGAGGTCTCCGCCTCGCTGAGGTTAAGGCCCTCTCTTTGGAACAGCGTTTCTTTCGCGTCTTCTTTTATTTTCGAGAACCGACTTGACGGTTCATTGTCTTTGTAGTGATCCGCAAGCTTGAACGCGTCCTTGTCGTACGTCGCCGCCGCCCGGCGCACTCCGTCGAGGTCGTTCCCGCGAAGCGCCGCCTCAAACATACCGGCCGATTCCAGCAGCCGGTCGGCTGCTTCGAGCGTCTTGCCCTGACCGGCGATCCGTTCGATCTCAGGGATAAGAATCGGCACTGCACGCTTGACGTGTTCGACCTTTTCGCCGATCCCTGCTTTCATTATCTCACCCCACGGCGAGAGGAGAAAAGGTCGATCAGACCAATCTTCGAGCGAGTCTGCGTATTCCGAGAGCTTTTCGGCGCCGAAGCCGCGCTCCTTCAGCCTGTCGTAAAGCGATACGATCGCTTTTTCCGCATTCTCCGTTCCGCCCAGGGTGTCGCATATCCCGGCTATACCCGTCTCGTTTTCGGGGATCGCTGCCGACCGGTCCGCGAACAGCGCCTCGACCGTTTCTTCCGCCGCTGCCGCCTTCAGGGCCCCTACGTCCGAATCGTCGATGACGGAAACTCCCGGCGAGAGACCGAGAACGGAATAATACTCTTTTATCACCGTCAAAAGAAAGCTGTGGATCGTTCCGATGACCGCGCGCGGGAGATTGCTCAGATGAGACGCGGCGTGCGGATCCGCCGCGACGCGTTCCGTCAGTTTCTTTCTGATCTTGGAGCGCAGCTCGTCCGCCGCGTTCCTTGTGTAGGTAACTACGAGCATCTGATCGAGGGAATACCCCGATACGGTCAGAAGCCGCATTATTTTTTCTACCAGCACCGCCGTTTTTCCGGATCCCGCAGCGGCGGAAACGAGCACGTTCCCTCTTTTTCTCTGCGCGAGAAGCTGAGCGTCGGTCCACTCTATTTTGTTGTTATCCGTAACGCTCACCCCCATGTCTTTATTATCGCGCTGCGGCAAACCTTTGCGCCGGCGCACCAGTTGCACGGACTGTCGCTGCCGTCAACTTCGGGGCGCGCCCCGCAGTCTCCGCTCTTCATCCGTCCGGCGATCGCCGCCACGGCGCCCTCGAGATTTTGACAGAGTTCTCCGAATTCCTCGAGCGTTTTGAAGGACTCTTCGATCGTCTTTTTGTTCCGCCCCGAGGGGATCGGCACGTAAACTCCGGATCGCCCCTTGTCCATCGCGTCGAGTACGTCGTCGTCAGCCAGATAGATCCCCTCGCGTTTTGTCTCGCCCAGCGCGATCTTTTCTCCCTGTTCCCGATCCCTGTATCCGTCCTCTCTCTTCGCTCCGTACGGAATATGGAAATAGAGCGCTCCGGCGGGAAGTATCTCGTCTCCGCCGAGTCCCTCTTTAAGCCTGCCGTCTTCCGTATGCCAGACGGAGAATAGATAGATAAGAAGCTGCGCCTCGATCCCTTTCATTATTTTTTCAAGATCGAATTTTTTCTCCCCCGTTTTGTAATCGACGACGCGAACGTACGTTTTTCTTCCCGATCGGTAAACGTCCAGCCGGTCGATCATACCGTTGAAAGACACGGACGAACCGTCGGGGAGGGGGACTTTCATCGACTCCGGCATTCCCTTGAAACCGAATCCCAGCTCCGTCGAGAATATCTCAAACCTGCTCTGAGCGATCTCGCGCTGTACCGCTTCGACGAACAGGATCGCCGAGCGGCGCAGACCGACGAAAAGATATCTTATCTTTTCGCTTATCTGCTCTCCGCCGAAAATTTCGTCGAGGTATTCCGCGATGATCCCGTCGCAGATCTCCTCAGTGCGCGCTCTGCCGAGAGGAAGTTCCTCTTTCCTCACCCGGGAGAAAAAGCCCTCGAGCACGTTATGGACGAAGTTCCCGCGATCAAGCGGCGATATCTCCGCTTTCTGTCTGTCGCCGAGCTTCAGCACGTGATTTACGTAATACGAAAACGGGCATCTTGCATACCCGGTCAGTTTCGTCTGCGACAGGGTGATATTTCCGCCGAAGACCTTACCGGCCGTTTCCCGGGACACTCTCGCCTCTTCGGGAGGCGCGGGAACGAATGCAAATCCGCCGCCCGCAAGGCCTCTGAGCAGTTTTTCTTCCTCCACGTTGCCGCTAAGCGACGCGGAACGGATCGCGGCGTCGGTCCCCGCCGGGGAAAAGAGCCTCTTTTCGACCGGAAGAGACGAGAAAGGTACGGGATCATTCTCACCGATAAGGGCAAGTACCCGCTGCGCTCCGATCGAGGGGGTGCGGCCCTCGCCGAACGACGACGACGGGACGAACAGAGTGAGCGAATCCGACGGAAGCGACGCGCTGCGGTGGAACCTCAGCAGTTCCATCGCGTCCCTCTCTTCGCTCTTGGGAAGAAGCGTGATCCCCGCTCCTTCAAGCGTCACCTTTTCAGCGTCGTTGAAGAAACCGCTGTCGGAGACCGAACCGGGGAATTCTCCCTCGACGCACCCAAGCAGGATCACGTGGCGGACCGCGCCGGTCCTCACCGTCGCGGCGGAACCGAGCGCGATCTCATCGACGCCCGTCGGGATCGCTCCCGCGCCTGCGTCGGTCATGGCGAACCGCAGAAGCGCGGAAAAGCCCTCTGCGTCGCATTTTACGCCCGGAAGTAATTTTACGATCTCGTCGAAGCAGGCGCAGAATTTGCGGAACGCGCCTACCTCCCTCGCCGCTCCGTCCTTGTCTCCCGCGGCGAGGAGCGCGCGCGAACGCGCCGTCAGCGCGGAGTAAAGACCGATCTGTTCCGCGTAGCGCATGAGCGCCCTGCAGATATCGGAAACGTCGGCGTCGCCGCCGTCGAAAACGGAGACGAACGCCTCGATCGGAGGGATGATCTTCTCTCTCGCGTCGTTCGCAGCCGCGAGGAGCGTCTTATCCCCGTCTCTCACCGTTTTGCTGAACCCGGACGGATTCATGCTCCAGGGCGAGGAGAACATCCGCCTGCCACGGACGTTCCAGACCTCGGTATACAGTTCGAACGAGCACGCCTCTTCGTCGGTTAGGGGAGTGAGTCCCGTCTTGACGAGCCTTATCACGTCCTCGCGCCGCCACGCGCCCGCTATTTTGAGAAGCGAGATGAAATGGCGCGCGAGAGGACCCGATTCGAGCGGAGTCGGATCGGTCCTGAAGCACGGGATCGAGTGGCGGTCGAAGCAGTTCTCGACGACTCCGTCGAGCGCGCCGAGATCACCCGCGATGACCGCGATATCGGAATACCGTCCCCCCTGCCGTACGATCGATTCGATCAGGGAAGCGGCGGCTTCAGCCTCCTCGTATCTGTCCTTGACGGAGTAGACCTTTACAGAATCGGGAACGGAGGGCAGACCGCTGTCCCCGGTTACCTTTCCGGCATAATCGAAAAGGCGCGCGCTGACGTTGAAGAGTTGCTTCGTCGCAGCGCGTTTGTTCGCGCCGGGAGATTCGGTCACGGTCTCCGTGACGTCTTCGGCGAAGCGCTTGAGCCCGTTGTACAGGTTCTTCGGGGGTATCTCGTGAGGAAGAGGCGAATTCACGTCTCCGACCGATACGGTTACGGTAACGTCGGCGGCGCGGATCAGTTCCTCCGCGACGCGCAGCTCGTCCTTCGTCAGCGAATAAAACGAGTCGATGAATATATCCGTGCCGTCGAATACTCCCTCCGCCGCGCCGCGGCGGACGATATCCGACGTGAAAGTTTCGGTGTATTTTTCTCCGAGCTCCTCCCCGACGATCGAGTCGTAAGCGGATGAAACGAGGAACAGGTCGCGCAGTTTGACGATCGCGGGATCGTTCCCGTCGCCGTTCTGATCCGCCTCCCCGAGCGCCTTCTCGACGTCGGCGGCGGAGACGGAATTCTTTTTAAGTTCCTCCCGCGCCGCGGAGATCCTCGGAACGAGCTGAGCCTTCGCCCCTCTCGCGTCGGACGAAATGATATTAAGAGAATCCCATACGGACGCGATCGCGCGCCACGTTATGAGCGCTTTCGCGCCCGGCGTTACGGACACGCCGGACAGGCCGCCCGTCTTCCTCGCGACGTAATTTGCAAGGCGGGTGAAACTCATCGCCTCGACTCTCAGCGCCGCCTCGGGCGGGAACCGCTCCGCAAGGAGCGTCTCGAAGACGACCGTCTGCTGTTCGGGAACGAGAAGGATCGCTTTTTTTTCCGTCTTTTCGTACGTTTCTCTCATCAGCTCAAGGACGCGTTCCGTCTTGCCGGAACCCGCCGCGCCGATTATGAATCTTACCATCTTCGTCTTCTCCTTTCCCTCAAATTATAAGGCATCCCGCGTACCGTTTCCGGTACGGATCGGATCCGTCTTACCGAAAATGTCCGGGGGCGACGCTGCCGCACCCCGGACATTGTTTTGCAAAATGATTCGTCAGGCGTCGACTTCGATAAGTTCTTCGTTGACGGTGACGGGATATTTCTCCGCAGCTTCTTCCTTGAAGCTGTCGTATTCGGCGTTCTTGAGCTCCGAGCTGATCGTGTTCTTCCACTGCGGCTCGCCCTTGCTGATGAAGTACACGATATGCCAGCCGTACTCGGTCTCGATCAGATCGTAGTCGCCCTCTTTGCGTGCCTCGTCGAACAGCCAGGTGTTGAACGGTTCAACGAACTGTCCTTTCGTGACGTTCTCGTAAAGACCGCCGCCGTCCTTCGAGGACGAGTCGGTCGTGTACTCTTTCGCGAGAGCGGCGATGCCGTCCTCGGTCGCGCCTTCGGATACCCACTTGTCGTAAACTTCTTTCGCGATCGCCGCGGGGTCGTCGTAGCCGTACTCGGCTCCGTCGGGCTGTTCCGCGTTCTCTTCGGTCTTGGCGCCGAACAGGACGTGGCGCGTCGCTCTGTAGCCGTCGTTATCGTCTCTGTGCTTCTCGGTGACAAGGAAGTAGACCGCCTGCGTTGCGCCGTCGGATCCCTCGACCACGTTCGTCTCTCCCGCTTTCGCCGCGAACGCCCACTTCATGGCGTCGGTCTCTGAGTAAGCCGCGTCCGACTTCAGAACGGAGTCGGCGGCGGAGGCAGCCGCGTCTTCGTCTTTTCCGAGAACGGTGAGAGCGTAATTCTTAACGTATTCCTTGAACGCTTCCTCGGTCGTGACCGCGGCAAGTTCGCCGGCGGAAGTCCTGATCGATTCCTTTGCCGCCGCGACTTCTTCTTCGGTCGGCTCGGCGGCTTCCTCGGCCTCTTCGCCTTCTTCAGCCGTTTCGGTCTTGGGAAGCAGGTCGCTGCTGTTGAACGTGTAGAGGAGATAGGATACCTTGTCGTATTTGTCGGGATCTTCGTTATACTTCGCCTCGAGCACTTCGTCGCTGACGTCGACTCTGTCCGCTATCACCTGGGCATACTTCACCGCGAGATGTTTGATCTCGAGCGCTTTTTTGATCTTGCCCTCGCTCACGCCTTTGCCGAACGCCGCTCTGATGTAGTCGCCGGCGCTCGAGTATCCCGCCGTTTTTGCTCCGTCCTTGATCGAATTCAGCTCGGAGTTGATCTCGCTGCGCTCCTCGTTTCCGATCGAAACGCCCTCGGCGCGCGCTCCCTCACAGAGAGCGAGATATTCCTGTACCGTGGTCTTCGTCTGCTCGAGAATATAGTCGTACCACGTCTGGCCGTCGCTGCCGTACGCCTGTTCCTTGAGCGATTTGGTCCTGTCGATATAACTCGAGATGTTGTCGCCGAAGATATTGTAATACGTGTTGTAGACGTTCATAAACGACTGATTGAAGAAGTAGGAGAACATTCCCTGATTGACGGAATAATTCTCGGTGTTCATGACGACTTCGTTGCCCTCGAACCAGCCCTGGTCCTGCGACATGTTGAATACCGTCAGTGCAACGAGAGCGAGAAGGACAACGGCGATCGCCACGCCGATCAGTACGCCCTTGAGCTTTCCCTTCTTTTCTTCTTTTTTAGCGGTAAACGTCGTCGCGTTTGCCGTCGCGTTTTTTGTTCTCTGTCCTTTGCCCATAGCAGATGATCCGCCTTTCTTGACCTGTGAGATATTTAATGCGGAGCTGTCCCCGCCGCATATACGCATATGCTATTACAGTATACCATATTTTACTCGTATTTTGGGCGTTTTTGAGAAAAAATATGAAATTTTTCTCTCATCCCGGCCGCGGGCGGCGGCTATTGACAACGCACCCCGTTTTATATATACTTTTAGTATATTGAAGAAAACGGAGCGTCCGCCTTATGAGAAGAATGAAAGCGATCGCGCTGATCCTCGTATCCGTCCTGCTTGCGGCGGTCTTTTCGGGGTGCGCCTCAAAGGACTCGACCGTCGTGATGAAGCTCGGCGGGATCGACGTGAGATACGACGTCTTCAGGTTCGCCGTCCTCACAGAACGCGCGGCGCTCGAGGCGAAATACGGCGAAGACGCTTTTTCCGGAGAAGAGGGAGTCTCAAGCGAAATAAAGGAAGAACTTCGCTCCGGGACGCTCGATTACCTTAAAGGGATTTACGCCGTCCTCTCGCTCGCGGCGGATCACGGGATAGGTCCGGACGACCCCGCCGTCGTCGAGGCCGCGAATTCCATGCGGGCGTCGGACGTCGCCTCCGCGGGCGGAGAGAGCGAATTTCTCGCTTCGATCCGCGAAGCGGGAATGAACGAATACGCCTATACTTTCATCACGAAAGCCGGCGCGCTCGGCGACGAACTGTATTACGCGATGCTCAATTCGGGAGAGATCACGTCGGATGAGAAAAGCGTCCGCGCGTTTCTCGAAAGCGACGAATGCATCAGAGTAAGACAGATCCTCGTGACGACGGAAAACAGAACGGACGAGCGCGCGCGTGAGCTCGCCGAGGAAGCCCGTTCCCTCGCTCTGGGGGGCGAAGATTTCGACGCGCTGATCTCCCGCTACGGCGAAGATATGAATATGTTCGGCTCGACGCAGGGATATTATCTCATGCGCGGTTTCATGTATCGCGAGTTCGAGGACGCGGCGTTCGCCCTCGGGATCGGCGAGATCAGCGAGGTCGTGAAGACCCCCGCCGGATACTCGGTCATACTGCGGCTTGAAAAAGACGCCGAGTATATGAAAAACCACTACGACAAACTCTCCGAGGATTACTTCACCGCGCAGTACTCCCTCGTGTGCGAGGAGCGCGCTGAGTCCCTCGGAATAACCGATTCCTCCGTTTTCGATGATACGGATATTCTCTCGATCAACTGAAAGGCAGTAAAATGAAAAGACCGCGAAGACGCCATACCGGCGCGACAAGGACAAAACTGAAAATACTGTTCCGGATCCTGTTCGTCGTTATCGCGGCCGCCGTGATAACGGCGCTCTCCATCCTTCTCGGAACGCATCTCAAAAACAAGGCGGCGTCCGCCGAGAGCGTCCTTGACGAAACGGAAGCGTATTTCCCCGAGGGCGGCGGAAGGGAAGAGAGAACTCTGCCTTCCGGCGTCAAGGCGCTCCTGCACGATCCCGAGCTGAAGATCTGCGCCGCGGACCTTGATATCGCGACCGTCTCCGAAGATGACCTCATGGACCGCATCATCTCCCTCCCGGCGTTCTACAACGCGGTGTCGGTGAGAGTGTCACGCGGCGGGTCGCTTCTCTACGTTTCCCCCGCGGTCGCCGAACTGACGAGACAGGCCGTCCCGAACGGATCGGCGGGCGGCGACGGGATCAACGTCACGCTGAGCGAGATAAACGATATCGCAACAGTCGCTTCCAAACGCGGATACCGCGTAAGTCTGATATACGGATCGACTCCCGAGGCGCTCGGCGGCGACGGCTCGGCTCTCGCCCTCAGCGTCGATACAGCCGTGATCGGCGAGCTGGCGTCTCTTTACCCGAACGAGATCCTCATCGACGGACTGATCCCCGAAGAGGGAACGCTCGATTTCAACACGCTTTCCGCAATGATCGAATACCTCGCTGCGTTACGGTCCGTTTCGGGGGACGTGTCCCTCGGCGTGATCCTGCCCTCGCGAGTGTTCCTCGATACGACGACGGCGGCGCAGATCGTCAACCTTTACGAATACGTCGATCTTCTCGCCGTGGGGATCCCGACCGACTCCTCGGCGGGCGAGGAGGGCGTTTACGCGTCCGTCGGATCGGAATGTTACAGCATCCGAGGCAATTTCGCCTCGTACAATCTCAGAGCCGTCGTCACGGCGGACTCCTCCGCCGCGGCTCGCGGAGCGTACCGGGCTCTCGTCGATATGGGCGTCGGGAACGTACAGTTCACCGCTTACGTCGCCGATATGAGTTCCAAACAGGAAGAATCGTCCTCGAAGGTCGAGACCGAAGAACCGCCGATCGATGACAGAACGAACGAAAACGCAATGACAAAAGATAAATACGACACCATGCCGGAACAGACCGAAGAACCCGAAACGGAGACCGAGACGGAGGAAGCGACCGAAGCGGAACCGTGGGGAGCAGGCAACTGATCAAACGCGGAGAGGCAAAATGGACCTCAAAGAAAAAAAGAGCCCGCCGTGGGATCGCGGGCTCGTACTTGACGGGACGGGAAAGACGGTCGACGTGTTTCCGCCCGGGTCGTCCCCGAGGGACGGGGACTCGCTTTTTTCAATGCTCACCGACTCCGACGCCGCGAGGCTGTCGGAGTTTTGTGCCACAGCTCCCACTCCCGCGCGCGATCCCGCCTCGTTCGCGGCGAACGTCGCCGTATTCGATCTGAAAAGCCGTCGGTTCGGCACGGCGGTCGCCGTAAAAAACCGCGTCTTTTCCGGGAATCACACCGTCGTTTATCTGGTCGAGGGGAAGAACGCGACCGTCCGTTTTCCCGATTTCATAATCGAACAGCTTCCGGAGCGGATCAGACCGGTGATCTCCGTTCTGAACGGCGGGGATGCGTCCCCGCCGGGCGATTTTCCGCTTTACCATCTCGCATGCGAGATGAAAAAACGCGCGGGGATCGACGGGACGAAATCGCTCGAGGCGCTGATCCGCACGGTCGTCCGCCGCCTTTCGGCGTATCCGGAACTGTGCTGCGGGACCGTCGGGCTGACGGGGTCCGTCGAGGCGGCGCCTCTTTCGGCGTCCGTTTCCGCGGGCGCGTTTTCGACGATCTTTTCCCTGCTCGTATCCGCGCTGAACTCAACGTCGGACAGCCACGAAACCTCCGTGCGGATCGCCGCGCGCGGCGGAGCCGCCGAGGTGATCCTCGAGGCGGAGGACGCGGGCGCTCTCAAAGACGCGTTTTCGGGATCGCGGGATCTTCTTTCGCTTGCCGCTCGGCTGCCGCGCTGTCTTGAAAAACTGTCTCTCGCGGCGTATCTCTCCGCAGCGTCCGGTATTGCCGTCGACGTGACGGGGCGCGGGGCGGGTTTCTCCATGACCGTTTTCCCCGACGCCGTGCCGGAGGAATTCAAAGACCTTTATCCGTCGTTCGACCCCGATACCGTCGTCGGGGAACTGGCGGATTTCAGCATGGGGTAACAGAAGTTACCCTAGGGTAACAGGAGTTACCCTAGTATCAGAAGCAGAGCGAGCAGGAGGATAACGTCTCCCGCATCCTCGCACTCCCCGCCTCCGGAGCCGGAAAGGATAAGTATAAGGGCGAGTATGAGGATCTCCTCTGTTCCGAGACGCTCGCCGAGCGACTCGATCAGCCGCTCGATCTTCCCTCCGTCACCGTCCCGGTGCGGAGATGCGTCACCGTCCCGGTGAGGACCCGGCGCCGCCCCGTGCGGAAAGCGCGGCGGGGTCGGTCTTTCACCCGCCTCTTCAGGCGGACGGGGTCCGGGACCCTGCCGGTCTTCCCGGTCTTCGTCCCTCGGCGGTCTTCTGAATCTGTTTCCGTCGTATTTGGGCGGCAGACCGTATTTCGCGATCTCTCTCTCCTCCTCGGAGAGGCCGTCGCCGCCCTTCTTCACGTATCTGCTGTACATATCTCACCCTCCTTACCGCCGCTATTTATTTCCTGTCGCGGCGTCGAGGATCGAGGTGAGTTTCGAGATCGACGTCACCTTGTCGATCATATCGCGCCTCTCGCCGTTCACGTACGGTTTCAGCGCTGCAAGAAGTCTGTTCCTGTTCTCGGTGCCCGCCGACGCGCGTCCGGCCGTCTTCAGAAGCGGACTGAGCGAATCGAGTATCGAGCCGACGTCTGCGGCGCTCCCGCCGCCCGCGTCCGGGGCGGGACCGGCGTCTTTCCCGTCCCCGCCCGAGTCTCCCTCTTTGAGTTTCTTCACAAGATCCGCGACCTGCGGGTCTCCCATGAGTTTTTCGATCATCCCGCCGAGGTCGCCCTTCGCGTCGTCCATCGTCTCTCTCCTTTCAGTTGTTTTTGTAGATCTCGATAAGTTCGTTTATCCGGTCGACGTCCGCGTCGCTCAGGTTTCTCATTACTTCTTTGAGTTTGCGCGCCGAATCGGGCTTTATCCCGCCGTCGCGCGTGAGCCCTTTCGACGCGGCAAGCAGAGAAGCGAGCGCGCCGAGCTTTTCGTCCGGCATCCCGGCGAGCATATCGACCGTTTTTCTGTCAAATTTCAATTCCGTCACCCCCTCGCATATTCATTATATGAAAACGACCCGATAAAGTGAAAGGAACGCCCGATGAAGATACTCGTTTTCTCCGATTCGCACGGCAACCCGAAATATCTCGCATCCGCCCTGAGAGAGCACAAAGGGACCGTCGATCTCGCGATCCACCTCGGCGACGGGCTCTCAGACATGGGGCGCGTCGGAGATCTGCTCGACGGTATCGCGACGGCGATGGTGATCGGAAACGGCGAGCAGTTTTTCGAGCGGCGCCTGTGGGCGGACGTCCCCGACGAGACGGTGATATCCCCGGACGGCGTTCGCATCCTCTGCTGTCACGGTCATAAATACCGCGTTAAGTTCGGAATGTCGGCGCTCGCCGCGCACGCGGAAGAGATCGGAGCCGACCTCGTCCTCTACGGTCACACCCACGACCCGTTCGACGGGTGGGAGGAAAGTCCGTCCGGAAAGAGGATCCGCTTTTTCAACCCGGGTTCGGCAGGAGCCGGCTGGCGCGCGTCCTACGGGATCGTCGAGACGAAGAACGGGAAGTTCATTACGTCGCATCGGTTCTTCGACTGAAAAAGCCGGTAAAACACGACCGTTAGATCAAAGATCACCGCACCTCCGTGGTGCGGTTTTTTTGCGCTTCTTTTCTGTAATTTCCATAATTGTCATTTTTTACCAATTTCCCGCTCGATTTTTTGTTGATTATTTCGCGGGGGTGATACTTGAAATGAATTGGCAGATATGGTAAAATATGGATGCAAACGTGAGAACGTGAGAAAGGAAGGACATCGAAAAATGATGAGATCCGTCAAAATACTTATAGCGGACGAAAACGCGGAAGTCAGAAAAACGTGCAGGGACTATATCGTGAAAAGGGGGATCGGCGCGGTGAGCGAGGCGGCGACGGGAGACGAAGCGCTCTCCTCCGTCAGAACGGGGCAGTTCGACGTCGTCGTTTGCGACGCCTGGCTCGACCGGATCGACGGCGTCGGGCTGATAAGGCGGTGCCGGGAGGCGGGCGGCACGCCGCCGTCGTTCATTCTGATCTCCCCGACGCCGAGCCAGAAACTGTTTATGGAAGCCAACCGCGCCGGCGCGGAGGTGTGCATGACGAAACCGGTCGACTGCGCCGCCCTCGCCGACTCGATCGAGACGATTCTGAAAAACCGCGGTATTTCGAGAGACCGCGCGCCCGCCGTGAGCGGTGCGAACGGCGGAGCGAACGGTACGGCGCCGGACGGCGTCGATATCGAGACGCAGGTGACGAAGATCATCCATCAGATCGGCGTCCCCGCCCATATCAAGGGTTACCAGTACCTCCGCACCGCGATCATGATGACCGTCTCCGACAGCAATATAATCAATTCGGTGACGAAAGTCCTCTATCCCTCCGTCGCCAAACAGTACAGCACGACGACCTCGCGCGTGGAACGCGCGATCCGCCACGCGATCGAGGTGGCGTGGGACCGCGGCGACGTGGATACGCTGAACTCCTACTTCGGCTACACCATCCAGAACAGCCGCGGAAAACCGACGAATTCGGAGTTCATCGCGATGATAGCGGATAATCTCAGATTGAAATACAAGATCAGATAAGAACGCGGGGGACTTTTGAAAAAGTCCCCCACACCCCCAAAACTTTTATAATCAGGGCGCGGAATACTCCGCGCCCGTGCTTTTCGTCTTGTCTTTGTTTTCCGCTTCCCGTCAGAGGCGAGGAGAGAACTTCGCCCCATAAAAAACCCAAGCCGCGAAGTATTTCGCGGCTATTTTCGGAAAAGTTTTTGAAGGAGCGCGAGGGGACTTTTTTCAAAAAGTCCCCTCGCATTCATTTCTCATTGAACCCGAAACGATCGATACAGGAACGTGACCACCTGGCCTCTTGTGCAGACGTCGGAGGGACTGAATTCCGTGGCAGATGTACCAAGGGTGATCCCGTTTTCCACCGCCCACAGCACCGCTTTACGGAAATACTCCGACCTCTTCACGTCGGTGAAGGGATTCCGGCCGCTTTCGGGCTCGGGAGCGCCGTTATACCTCCAAAGGAACGTCACGATCTGCGCTCTCGTGCAGGTCTCCGACGGGCTGAACGCAGTCGGGGAGGTCCCGGTCGTCACGTTCTTCTCCACAGCCCACAGTACCGCTTTGAAGTAATAATCCTTCGCGCCGACGTCTCCGAACGGATTGTTTGCCGCCGCGGGCTCGGGCTCGCCCGCCGCGCGCCACAGGAACGTGACGACCTGCGCTCTCGTGCACCCTTCTTCGGGGGAGAACGCGGTATCGCTCGTTCCTTTCGTTATGCCCTTTGCGAGAGCCCACCCCACCGCCTCGGCGTAAAAGGCGTCCGGCTTCACGTCGGTAAAAACGGTCTGCGGCGTCGGCGCGTAGTCGGGATTTTTCTCTCCACATATTGAGCAGGTCTCGGAAGAGCCGTCCTCTCCGAAATCATGGCCGGACGGTTCCGTGTACTCCACATAGCTGTGCCCGCAGACGGAGCACGTGTATTCCGTATACCCCCGCTCCGTGCAGGTCGCCTCGCGGACGGTCGCCTGATAATCGTGATCCGTGACTGGGATCTGTACGTAAGTCGTATAGTCGCAGTTGAGGCACTCGTCATACTCGTAATTGCCCGGTTCGGTACAGGTGGGAGCCTTCGCGTCGCGGCGGACGATCTCGTGCTCCCGCACCGCGTCGGTGGTTTTGAGCATCTCTTTCCCGCACCCGGCGCACGCGTAAAGGTCTTTCAGGAAGCCGCCGCAGGGGACGTCTTCGGTATCGCAGGGCGAGACGTACTGATAATAGTGACCCGTTTCGCAGTCGGAAAAAGTCACCTTGCCGTAACCCGCAAACGACTCGCCGTCAAAGCCCGAAGCGTTTTCGTTATAGTAGATCTTCGCTTTGCTGCACTTGAACGCCAGCTGCTTGTCCGTGTTCGACGGAGCGTCGCCCTCGAATATGATCTTTTCGAGGGACTTGCACTGGACGAACGCCCTCTTGGCGACGGTTTCGGTCCCCGCGGGGATGGTGACCGACGTCAGGGGACAGTTGTAAAACGCGTCTTCTCCGAGGGTGACGAGGGAATCGGGAAGGTGGACCGTTTCAAGAGCCGTACAATCCCATATCGAGCGGAATTCGATCGATTTCACCCCGTCGGGGATATACAGGGACTTCAGGGAGGTACATTCGCAGAAGGTTTTCTCCGCGATCTTCGTGATCCCGTCCGGGAGGTCGATGCTCTCAATCCCGGAGAGTCCCCAGAATGCGTGACTTCCGATCTCCGTGACGCTGTCGGGGATGATGAGGGAAGTGACGTTTTCGCAGCCGAAGAACGAGTAGTCGCTGATCTTCGTGACGTGATCGGGAATGACGAATTCGCCCGAATACCCGCCGGGGAAGAGAACGAGAGCGGTGAGGTCCTTCGAGTAAACCACGTTGTCCGCGGCGGTGAGGTAAGGATTGTCCTCGTCAACCGTTATGACGGTCAGCTTGTACGACTTCCAAATGGCGTTGTCGCCGAGCTTGTTCACCGAAGAACCGAGGTGAAGCTCCGTCAGGTTCGCGCAGCTGCGGAACGTCGAATATCCGACGGTCCCGACTGTGTCGGACACGTAGATCTTTTCGACGGCGGAATTACCGTCGAAGGCGAGATCGCCCAGAGCGATCACGCCGTCGGGAATGACGACCTCCGCCGCGGTGCCGTTGTATTTTTCCAGCACGCCGTCCGTGATGACGAATTCGTCCTCGGCCGAAACGGCGAACGAGGCGGACGCCGCGGCCATGACGACGACAAGTATTGCGGAAAGCAGTTTTTTCATGACTCCCTCCGTATTATTTTTAGTTACCCTAAGTTAATAATAACATATAAAAGGCGGGGTTTTCAATAAAGAGCCATAAGTTTAAGGCGGGGGGAATCTTGTCGAACGAATTATTTGCAAAAAAGAAAAGATAGTGATATAATAAAAGTACAGAGGCAAGTCCGACAGAGAGTTTCCGGTAACGGATTAATGGAGGGTGAGCTTATGGGAGACGATTTCAAATTCGAACCGTTTGATTTTAACGGCGACGGCAAGGTCGACGCAGGCGAAGAATTACTCGGATATATGATCATGAGCGGCGAGTTTGACGCCGAAGATCAGAACGAGGATGCGCTCGACAAAAACTTCCCCGACGACGACGAATACCCCCGGTAAAACCGAATAACGCGCGCCGCTTCCCGAAATCGGGAAGCGGCGCTTTTTTCACAAAAATCCCCTTGCGACTTATTTACGCAAGGGGATTGTTAATACTTATTTGTTTTTGAGAGTAGTTACGGACGAGACAAGCATCCTGCGCAATTCAACGCATTTGTTTTGATACAGGTCAAAAGAATCTTTTGAAACGGAGCCGGTTTCATAAAGCAATTCAAGCCAATACGCGCTTTCATTACATTCTTTCAGCGCAATTTCAAGTTTTGATATAAAATCTTTTGTTCCCTGCGCATACTGCGCTTCGTAGACGTTTGCGCCTATTGAAGTCCCGCTTCGAAGAAGCTGATTGACAAGATCCGCCTCGACGCGTTTTTCTTTCAGTTCTCTGCAAAGAACTATAATTGCTTTGGCAAAATCTTTTGACTTTGTCCGAAGAATACTGTCGCTCATTTTTCATACCGCTCCGTCTTGTTATGAGTTTAGAGTTATGAGTCCGGCTGACGCCGGACGATATGATTTCGCCTCCGGCGAAAGTTATGATATGATCGCCTCGTAATAATCAACGTTGCCGAAGGCAACTCATAACTTTGCGAAGCAAATCATAACTCATAACTCGCCGGAGGCGATCATAACTCAACTATGCTCGCCGGAGGCGATCATAACTCAACTATGCTCGCCGGAGGCGATCATAGTTTAATACATTCCGCCCATGCCGCCGCCCATACCGGGAGCGCCGGCAGCCGGTGCCGGAGGCTCCGGTTTGTCGGCGACGACCGCCTCGGTAGTGAGGATGGTCGCTGCGACGGACGCCGCGTTCTGGAGCGCGGATCTCGTGACCTTGGTCGGGTCGACGATGCCCGCTTCGAGCATATCGACGTAATTTTCCTTATAAGCGTCGAAGCCGTACGCCTTCTTGCCGCTGTTCATGATCTTGTCGACGATGACGGAGCCTTCGAAGCCCGCGTTCTCGGCGATCTGACGGACGGGCGCCTCAAGCGCGCGAACGACGATCTCCGCGCCGGTCTTCTCGTCGCCTTCGAGCGATTCCGCGACAGCCTTAACGTCCTCGATGACGTTCAGGTAAGCCACGCCGCCGCCCGCGACGATACCCTCTTCGACGGCGGCTCTCGTTGCGTTGAGAGCGTCCTCGATGCGGAGTTTCTTTTCCTTCATCTCAGTCTCGGTAGCCGCGCCGACCTTGATCACGGCGACGCCGCCGGACAGTTTGGCGAGACGTTCCTGAAGTTTCTCGCGGTCGAAATCGGAAGTGGTGGTCTCGATCGCCGTCTTGATCTGGCTGATGCGGCCCTTGATCGCCTCGGAATCGCCGGCGCCGTCGACGATGATCGTGTTGTCCTTGTCGACCTTGACCTGTCTTGCTCTGCCGAGCTGATCGACGGTCGCTTCCTTGAGCTCGAGACCGAGCTCGTCGCAGATGACCTCGCCGCCGGTCAGGATGGCGATATCGCGGAGCATTTCTTTTCTTCTGTCGCCGAAGCCCGGAGCTTTGACGGCGACGCAGACGAACGTGCCGCGCAGTTTGTTCAGCACGAGAGTCGTGAGAGCTTCGCCCTCGACGTCCTCGGCGATGATGAGGAGCTTCTTGCCCGACTGGACGATCTGCTCGAGCAGCGGGAGGATCTCCTGAACGTTTGAGATCTTCTTGTCGGTTATGAGGATGTAAGGATCGTCGAGAACGGCTTCCATCTTATCGGTATCGGTAGCCATGTAGGGAGACAGATAACCTCTGTCGAACTGCATACCTTCGACGACTTCGCTGTACGTCTCGGCGGACTTGGACTCCTCGACGGTGATGACGCCGTCCGAGGTGACCTTTTCCATCGCGTCGGCGATCAGCTGACCGATGACTTCATCGGACGCCGAGATCGTGCCGACTCTCGCGATATCCTCCGAGCCGCTGACCGGCTTGGAGATGGCGGCGAGGGAAGCGACCGCGCGGTCGACAGCCTTGCCAATACCCTTGCGGAGGACCATCGGGTTCGCGCCCGAGGTCACGTTCTTGAGTCCTTCGTGAACAAACGTCTGCGCCAGAAGCGTAGCGGTGGTGGTACCGTCGCCGGCTGCGTCGTTCGTCTTGGTGGCGACTTCCTTGAGAAGCTGCGCGCCCATATTCTCGGCGGCGTCCTCAAGTTCGATCTCCTTGGCGATGGTAACGCCGTCGTTGGTGATCAGCGGGGAGCCGTACTTCTTGTCGAGAACGACGTTTCTGCCCTTCGGGCCGAGGGTGATCTTGACGGTATCGGCGAGTTTGTCAACGCCTTTGATAAGAGCGGCTCTTGCCTCCGCTCCGTAAATCAGATCTTTTGCCATGATATATCAGTCTCCTTTCATCCGCCCGCCGTCACTCGACGATGGCGAGTATATCGCTCTGTTTTACGATCGAGTATTCCTCGCCGTCGCACTTCACGTCGGTACCTGAATACTTGCTCGTGATAACGCGATCGCCGACCTTGACGGTCATGACGACCTCTTTACCGTCGACGGTCCCGCCGGGGCCTACGGCGACAACTTCCGCGATCTGCGGCTTCTCCTGCGCCTTGCCCGGGAGAACGATCCCGCCGGTCGTTTTTTCTTCCGCTTCAATCGTCTTGACGACGACTCTGTCAGCCAAAGGTTTGATAGTCATTTGAATGACCTCCTCCGTTATGCGCTTTCGCGCTTTATTTTTGATAATTTAGCACTCAGCATTGCTGAGTGCCAATCTTTACTCTATTATTTTAGTCCCGACTTATCCAAAAATCAAGAGGTTTTTTCAAGGTTTACATTTATTTAACAATTGATACCGGTTTTGAGCAATTTTTACGTTTTTCTCGCATTCATTCGTCGGGAGTGCTAAAAGAACCCTCCGCGAACCTCTCGAGAAACGTGTGCTCCGTCCCGTGTTCCTTATATCCCGTCAGCGTGTCGAGCATCACGTTCTTCGTGCTGTTGAAGAGGTTTATCTCGATATCGGGGCAGTCCTCCTCGAGGGAGCGCATCAGTTCCTTCGTCCACGCCCTCCGCGAGGAATACCGTCCGTCGTCCGCCGTCATCGAGCACGCGCAGCCGAGGAACTCGAGCCCGCAGTACTTCGCCCAGCGCACGATATCATCCTCTTTGATCCGGATGAGCGGGCGTATCAGCTCCATTCCCTCGAAATTCGTGCTCTTAAGTCTCGGGAGCATCCCGGAGATCTGCGAGCCCCATATCATGCCCATCAGGACCGTCACTGCGGCGTCCGTCATGTGGTGACCGAGCGCGATCTTGTTGCACCCGAGCTCGCGCGCGAAGTTGTAAAGATGACCGCGCCTCATGCGCGCGCAAAGGTAGCACGGTGACTTCTCCTGCCTCGACGCGACGCGGAAGACATTCGTCTCGAAGACGCGCAGGGGCAGCCCGAGGACCTTTGCGTTTTCCTCGAGTTTCGCCCGGTTCTCCGGGGCGTACCCCGGGTCCATCGTGATATATTCGACGCCGAACGGGAAATCGCTGTGGCGGTGAAGCTCGTCCATGAGCACGCCGAGAAGGGCGGAATCCTTTCCGCCCGACAGGCAGACCGCGACGCGATCGCCCTCTTTCAGGAGTTCGTACTCCTTCAGCGCCGTGATGAACGGCCCCCACAGCTCGCGTCTGAATTTCCCGCGCACCGCTTTCGCGGCAAAACCTTCCGTCATTTTTACCCCCGTATAAGTCGGCGGACGCATTAAGATGCAGAATCGTCGTTCTTTCCCCGTCAGGCGTATTGGCATACGCCGAGGGGAAAAACGGCGATAGAAAAAGCACATAGAATGCAAAAATCCGTAGGATTTTTACCTTAAAGAAGATGAAAACTACGGATTTTCGCATTTTTTAAATCGTTTTTAACTCGTGCTTTTTCGGTCTGCGCTTAATGCGCCCGCCGTGTGTTTAACCCGTTATACCGGAACGCTCGATACCCTGCACGATATACTTCTGACCGAAGAGGTAGAGTATGATGAGCGGGAAGATGATGAGCAGTCCGCAGGTATTCGTGATCGCCGAGGAGTACAGACTGCTTCCGGCAGTCTTGCTGACGATCTCGGAGAGCGATGCGGGCGTCTTGATGATAGACGGCAGAAGCGCCGCTCCCGACTTGGTGTAGAACAGGTTCGAGTAGAACGTGTCAGTCCACTGCCAGCAGAACGAGAACATAAAGACCGTGATCATCATAGTGACCGAGTTCGGCAGAATGATGAAGAGGAAGGTCTTGAACACGCCCGAGCCGTCCAGATACGCGGACTCCTCGAGTTCGTCCGGGATGCCCTTGAAGAACTGCCTCATCAGGAAGATGAACAGACCGTTCTTGAAGGCGAGTCCGGTCGCGGAGAGGATCCACAGCGGCCAGTTGGTGTTGAGCATGTTGATGCCGGCGTTCGCCGTCACCCCCATCTTGTTGAGGAGGGTCCCGATCCACAGAACGTCGAAGTTCTTGAACTTCATGAACATAGCGAGTCGGAGAGTCGAGTGCGGAACGACCATCGTGAAGATGACCGCGAAGAAAAGTATCTTGCTGCCTTTGAATTTGAATTTAGCGAATCCGTATCCTATCATCGTGCAGACGAACGTCTGAAGCAAGCCGCATACGAGCGACAGGAGGAACGTGTTGCCCATCGCCGGGAAGTATCCGTTCTCCGTGATGATCGCCGCGTACGTCGACAGCGTCGGGTTCTTCGGGATCAGCAGCACGGTCACGTCCGTGAAGTCGGACGCGCTCATGAACGAGGCGGATATCTTCGAGAAGAACGGGAAGAGGATGACGAACGACACGCCGAGCAGAAGCAGGAACCTGAACAGATACCACAGCACTTTCTTGAGCGTGTAGAAGTTCAGGAATTTCGCTCTCATGCGTTCGAGAAGAGGAGTGCGTTCAAAATCGACGCGGATCCTGTTTTTCGTCTCTCTTTTGACCTTCGGGGTCTCAGCCGTTTTATTCATTCAACTCGCCTCCCCTCAATCTCTTCTCTGGTAGAACACGACGGAGCTGATGGTGCCCGCCGCGGCGGCGATTATCGCAATTACGATCAGGAAGTACGTCCACGACATCGCCGACGCCAGAACGTTTCCGTTGTTAGGCCTGTCGTAGACTGTCGTGATGTAAGCCATGACCTTGTTGCTCGCCGACGTAAACGCGTCGATGATCGTGTAGACGACGTTGACGAGGATGATAGGCGAGATCATCGGGAAGGTGACCTTCCAGAAAGTCTCCCATCCGCTCGCGCCGTCGATCTGGCACGACTCGTAGATGGACGGCGAGATCGACTGCAGGCCGGCGAGGAAGATCAGCATCTGTACGCCGCATCTGTTGACGATGTCGTAGATGCCGTTGACGATGCCGACTATCGTTGTGACGAATTCGCCTCCGACGACCATGTTCTGAAACAGGCCCTGAAGCGATTCGACCGACAGAATTCCGGCTCCCGCAGCCTCCGTACCCGTATCGATGCTTCCGTTCGTCATATGGTTGAGCAGGTCGTTGTTGCTCGCGTCGATCGAACTGATCAGACCGGTGGTCAGAATGACCGGGATGAAGAATATCGCTCTGAACGCCGCGCGTCCGAGGATCTTCTGGTTCAGGATGAGCGCTATGAACAGGGAGAACAGCACGATCGCGGGAATGTCCACCACGAGCTGTCCGAGGCCCGCCAGAAGCGTGTCCTTGAATCCGGTGTCGACCATAAACGCGTCTGAGTAGTTCTGGAACCCGACGAATTCAAGCTTGTAACCGCCGCTCGTCTGAATGATAATGTGGTTGAAGCTGAATTTTATGGAGTTAAATATAATAGGAAGATAAATGAAGACGAAACCGATGATGAACGGGAGGACGAAGAGCCACCCGATCCTCGCCTTTCTCTTGTCGAGAGAGGCGATCTTTTTCTTCTTCGGCGCGGAGCCGATCTTTTCTTTTACCATGTTCATACCCCGCACCTCCTTAACCTATTCTTATGAAGCCCATGGCTTCGATCGTGTATTCCGTGCCTTCGAACACCGCCGTGACGTCGAACGAGTTGAAGTTGAGCAGGAACCTGACTCCGCCTTCGTATTCGACCTCGACGACCGATCCGCCCGTCACTTCGTACTTGCTCGTGTCGATCTCGGTCGGGATCTTGATCTTCGACGGAACGACCGTGGAACTCTTGCCGAGACGCTCGTTTCTTCTCGCGATCTTGGCGTTCTTTTCCTCTTCGGCTTTGAGCTTTTCCTGCGCTTCAGCCTGGAGTTCTTCAAGTTCTTTTGCGTCCGCTTCGAGTTCGTCCTCGTCCGGGATCCTCTTCGCGCTCACGTATTTGTGACCGACGATGAGTTTGTCCTGAAGGTCTTTCGTCGCGTCGTTCAGCGTGTTGTAATACTCAACGACGTCGTCCTTCCAGATCTCGTAGGAAACCGAGTAGTACCGTCTCCAGTAACCGCTGTCCTTGAGCTTGTCGGTGTTCTGATACGAGAGAGTGAAGTTTATCGTCGCGCCGTTTTCGATCGCGCGCAGGAGCGCTTCGTCGGGGTCGCCTTCCATGTTGAGCGGCTCGCCCATGATCGTCTTCGCTCCGTGGAGCACCATGCCCATGAACGGGACTGAGCCCGACGCGTAGATGTATTCGGACGACGTGAGCGCCATATCGGAGATGACGTCCGCGTACTCGTAAGCGTACGCGTTGCCGCCCGCGACCATCACGGTGTCGTAATCCTCTTTCGCCCTCGCGAGCAGTTCGGTCGTGATATCCTTGCTGTCCTCGCGGTGGTACGGATCGTTCTTGTTGAAATCGGAGTTCAGATCCGATCCGAGGGACGACATCGAGATCGCCTTGTTGCCGTATCCCGAATAGTTGCCTGTAAACTTGCTGAAGAAGTAGTCGAACGACGCGGGCGAGATCGCCGTCATGCTCATGCTGTTGTCCATATCCGAGATCAGCATCAGCGACTGATAAGCCGGGTCGTACTCCTTCTTCCTGTTGTAGCGGTCGTCGATCGTCTTGACGGCGTTGTTCTTGAGATTGACTCCGTCGAACGCGTCCTTGACGTACATGTAGGCGAAGTCGAAATCGGGATAGATCCCGACGCCGTTCTCGTTCGCGTACGAGATGAGATCGGTGAAGCCGCTGTTGCCTCCGAGCTCTCCGACCCACTTCAGCTTGTACGGCATAGTCGAGACCAGACCGCCGTTCGCGAAGCCGCGAAGCTTGAAGTTGACGCTGTCGATGCCCTCCGCCTTCAGTTCGTCCGCCATCGTCTCGACGTTTTCGAAAGTCGTGAGCGGGGCGTTGACCTTGACGGGAACGGAGGCGACTCTCTTCGTCGTCTTGATCGAGCCGAACGACTCGATGAAGAGCGGCAGATTGTCCGACGCCTCGAGTCTTTCAAGCGTGCCGTTCGCGTAGAGGTGATCTCGGTACGCTTCCGCCATACCGACGTACGACGGTTCGTAGCCCTTGCCGTCATGGACGCCGTTCAGCATCACGAGCTTGATCGTGTACCTTCCGGTATACCGTCTCTCCGAGGTGACGGTCCACTTCGCGTCGGTCCCCGATACGGAGATCGAATCCGCAAGGTTGTAACTGTCGCTCGGACGCGGGTTGAACGTCGCGTAAACGTGGTTGTAACCGTAGAGCGTTCCGCCGTGTTCGCTCGTCAGCGTCGCCATCGAGTCGCCCTCGGTGATGATCGCGAGGAAGCCGGAATCGTTGTAGATCGGAACTCCCTCTTCCGGAGCGGCGAGCGGATTGGAGTACTGCGTTACCAGTCCGAACACGGGCATCCTCATCGTCTGCTCGTTGCCCGACTTGATCTCGTGGTACGCGTAGTCGGGACCGTACATCTGACCTGATTTCTTGTAGATGTTGTCCTGAATGTCCTCGTACCTTATGATCGTACCGGAGCCGTCCGGCAGGAACGTGTAGCCGGTGAACTTGCTGCTTCCCGCTCCTATGTAAGGCAGGATGCTGATCTCTTTCAGCGGGTACGCTTCCTCGTCGAAGGAGATTCCGTTTGCCGGCAGGCTGACCTGTACGCCATCTTCGGAGATCGTGTACTCGAGCGCCATCGTGAATCTCGGCGGCGCCGCGTCCGTGTTGACGTAACCGGTCTGTTCGTTGTCGGATTCGAGTTCCTCGTAGGTGTACTTGGGACAGTACGTCTTGATGTACGTCTCAAGCTCCTTGAGTCGCGCCGCGGAGACCGACGTGTCGCAGACCCAGACCGCCATCTGTTTGACGATCGGGAACGTGGCGATCATATCTCTGACCGCCTTGTCGGTCGTAGCCTTCGCGAGGTTCTTCTCGGTGAAGAAGCCCATCAGCTTCGTCTGCGCGAAGAGCGCGCCGGGCACGTTCTCGTCGACCGCTTCCTGAAGAGGTCCGGATATGAACTTCTCAAAGCGTTCGACGCTTATCATACGGGGAACGAGTCTCTGCACGGCGTCCTCACCGAGCGTGTACTCGACGCGGATACCGTTCTTGATGTTCTTCAGGTGGATCTGGTCCCTCTCGGCGGCCTCCACGAAGGAATACATCTCGGTCTCTTTCTCGTTGTCGAGGTAGGTGAGGCGGATCTGCGAGAGCAGCTGTTTTTTCACCGTGGTCGAGATCTTCGAACCCTTTGCGGAAATGTCGTACGGGTTGGTGAAGAGGACCTCTCCGGTCGAGATCTGCTCGATCGCGACTTCGCCGGTGTAATCCTCGTACCACAGACGGTAGCCGTCCTGTTCGCGGACGACCGACATCGTATCGAGTTTTTCCTGTCTGCTCGCGAACCCGTCGTTCATATAGTTGATCTTGCCGTCGGACGACTCGCCTCCTTCGGAGTCCTCGCCGTCTTCGGCGTCTTCGGTCTCGTCGATCGTTTCGGTCACGGCGGCGTCTTCGGTCTCGTCATCCCCCTCGGCGAATGCGGCGAGCGGGAAAGCGGAAATTATGAAGATCAGCGCCAGGAGAGTCGACAGAAATTTGATGATTTTCATATTTTCAACCCTCCTTCTTTACGTTCGGAACGCAAGCTCGACGGCGATATTGCGGATGAAGGACCACATACGCCCCATGAGCGCTACGAACAGAAGGCCGACGAACATCAGGAACATCATCCCGATGATCGTTGCTATTAACGTTATAATGTTTTTGAATATCGAGTAGTCGTGCGTTATCATCATTCCGAAGAAGATGAGCAGTCCCATCCACAGCATCGCTACCGTGTAGAGGAGATTGATTATACCCGTTTCGGATTTGAGAATGAAGTTCGAGAGAACGGTCTCAAGGATGATGAACATCGGCAAAGGAGTCAGCGAATAGCAGCACGCCACGTAAATGTCTTTAAGCGAGCCCTCGCCCTCGAACAGAGTGGTGAAGCACCAGTTCGCAACGGCGAACAGGCCGAGCGGCATGATGACCGCCGCGACCGTTCCGAGAATGGAGAGCGCGTCCGCGTCGTTGGGCTTGGCGACATAACCGTAACCGACCGAACGGTAGAAGAACGCGAGCACCGTGATGAGCAGGATGATCGTCGCGCTGCGGACGGAGCCGCGCCTCTCGTGCTTCAGATCCCAGAAGCCGTCGAAAGGATGGAATATGACGTGGAACGCGTATATCAGTTCCTCCCGCAGACTCTTACGTCCGATCTTGAGCGCAGCCCTCGCGTTGACTTTGCGGGCGTACGCGAAGAACTTGACGACCAGGATGAAGACCGCGACTATGATGATCGGGATGATCCAGAAGTACTTGTTCGCCCAGTCTTTTCTGATCTCGGCGTAGGACTTGGACCACTCGGTCGTCTCCTTGATCGACTCGTAGTGCTGCATCGATTCTTCGTACTTACCGTCGCGGTAAAGCGCTTTACCGATCTGGACGTACGCGATCTCGTAGTTGTTGTTGCGCTTCAGGATCTCGGTCCAGTCGTTGATCGCCTCGTTGTACTTTCTGTCGTTGTCGTTCTTGAGAGCGTTCAGGAGGAGATCGCCGTACTCGGTCCTTCTGTAAACGACGAAGCAGTCGTTCTGGTTGTCGAGCAGGATGATCTTCGATCCCTGATACGTGATCCCGCAGACCTGGGCGACGTTGCCGACCTGGTCTCCCTTGTCGCCGAACGCGAACAGCAGGTTGCCGTTGTCGTCGTAGGTGAACACCTTGGAGCGCTTCTGGTCGATGATCGACCACGTTCCCTCGGGACCGACGGCCGCGTCGACTATGACGGACGCGCCCTTGATCTCGGCGGTCGCGGCGGTGGCGACGCTGACCTCGCCGGACGGCGGGTAGAAGCCGTTGCGCTTCATGATGTCCTCGCCGGAGGAGTTCAGCTTCTTGACCGGAGCGTAGTCGTTATCCGTCGATCCGGGCTTGATCGCCGACTGCTGCATCGCCGGGTCGATCGAGGACGTCGTTACGTAGAGGAACCCGTCCTTATCGATCTCGATGTTGTTCAGCTCTTTGGAGGTGATCTCGGCGCTCTGTTCTCTCTGCTCCTGCGTCTGGAATCTTCTCATGATCGCCTGGAAGATGTTCACGGTATCCTTCTGCGCTCCGATGAAGCCGGAGAACACCGAGTTCTCGTCCATGACGATGACGCCCTGGTAGGTCGTGGAGGAGATGACGAAGAGTCTGCCGAAATCGTCGACCGCGACGGCGATCGGTTTGTAGATCGAGCCTTCCTCGAAGATCGTCGACTGCGGTTTTTCAATTATTTTAATGTAGTTGCCTTCCGTATCGAACATGACGATACGGTTGTTGTCCGTGTCGCAGACGTAGATGTGCTCGTCGTTGACGAAGACGCCGGAGGGACCCGAGAACGTGTCGGGTACTCCGTATTCGTTATTGAACGTATCAATAATGAAGTCGAGTTTGTAGTAGCGGTCCATTACGATGACCCTGGCGTTCGCCGCGTCGACGAGATAGACCTTCTCGTCGGGTCCGACGAAGATATCGCGCGGATCGTCGAACGGAGTCTCGCCGAGTCCGATGAAATCGGAGGTGATGACTCTGTCCGGAACGTAAGCGTCCGGAGAGGTCAGGATCGTTGCGTTTCCGTCCGGCCCCTGTTCCTTCGAGTACGTGTACGTCGTGTACGGAGCCGCTCCCGCCGCGAGCGGGAGGAGCGTCGCGGCGATGATCAGGCCGAGGAGGATCCGAGTTATAATTTTCATGTAGAGACCCTCCTTAATCTTTCATACCGCTCGAACCCATCGTCTCGATGACGTTCGACTGCATGATAACGAACACGATGATCGGCACGATCATCATTACGACGGTGGAAGCGGCGGCGACGCCGGAACGCGCCACGCCGCCCGCGGCGATCTGACCGAGCCCCGCGTTGAGCGTCTTGAGCTGTTCGGAGTAGATCGCCGAGCTCGTTCCCTGATTCCACAGATCCTTGAAGCAGTAGATGATCAGGGTCAGCCACGCGGGCTTGACCATCGGCATCGCGATCGACCAGAATATCCTGAATTCGCGCGCGCCGTCAAGACGCGCCGACTCGAGGATCTCCTTGGATACGTTGGAGTCCATGAACTGCTTCATCAGGTACAGGCCGAGCGACTGCTGGAAGGCGGGTATGATTACCGCCCAGTAGGTGTCGACCCACCCGAGGTATCTGAGGATGACGAACGTCATCGTGCCCATGACGCCCATGTTGAACATAAGGGATTTCTGGACCATCTGGAACATTGCGGTCTTTCCGGGCAGTTCCATCTTCGACATGACGTAAGCCGCGAGGGACGCGCAGACCAGGTGGCCGAACGTACCGGCGACGGAGATGAACACCGTGTTGAAGATGTAGCGCGAGAAGGGCACCCAGGAGGTGCTCATCAGATAGAACAGATCCTGATAGTTGCTGAGGGTAGGATGCGAAACGAAGAATCGCGGGGGGAATACGAAAAACTCGTCAAGCGGTTTGAACGACTGGAGCACCGCGTAGAAGAGCGGTACGACCATGATGAAACCGAGGATGAAGAGCGCTACCGTGATACCGGCGTCGCCCCCGCGCGACCGGTTGAGTACGACGGCGTGCCGTCTTGTTCTTAGCTTTTTCATGCAGACTGGCCCACCTTTGAAATAACTTTAGTGACGAGGAGGTTCGCCCCGATCATGATGAGGAACATCACGAACGTGAGCGCCGAGGAATACCCGACCTCCCACCTGATCGTACCGTACTCGCTTATATGGTGCGACAGCGTGTATCCTATGTAGTCCACCGGGGGACTGCCGCACAGCGCCGTCACGACGCCGCCGAAGCCGAACGCTCCGGTGATCGCCATGACCGCACCGAACATAAGCTGAGGTTTCATGTTGGGCAGGGTGACGTACCACGCCTCCTGCCATCTGTTCTTGACTCCGTCGATCGCCGCCGCCTCATACTGGCTCCTGTCGATACCCTGAAGACCCGCGATGAACGACAGGAACGAGATACCGAGCGACTGCCACAGCGCGACGGTGATAACGAGCGGCAAGATGTAGGCCGGATGCGAGAAGAACTGGATAGGTGCGTTGATCACCCCCATCTTGATCAGCCAGCCGTTGACCCAACCGTACGAGTCGCCGGAGAACAGCGTCTGCCAGATCAGATACGCGTTGCCGCCGAGGGACGGCGCGTAGAAGACGACCGTTACGAGCGCGCGGATGCGCGGGTTGAGGTCGTTGATGAACCACGCGACGATGAACGAGAGCAGGTACGAAGCGGGTCCGGTGACGAGCGCGAAGAACAGCGTCCATTTGAGCGCTTCTATGAACAGCTCGTCGTCAAGGAACATCGTGACGTAGTTCTGCATCCCGACCCAGTGCGGAAACTGCAGCATGTTAAAGTCTGTAAAACCGATGACCAGCGAGAGAACGACGGGGGTAAACGTGAACAGGAAGAACAGGATCATGTAAGGCGCCACCATGAGGTAGCCGATCTTGTTCTGTTTCATGAGGTGCCACGTCCACGCCCTTTTGGTCATGTTTTTACGGGAGACGACTTTTGTTTCTTTCGCCATATACTATCTCCTCTCCTGATGTGACCGCACGGGCTCAATCATAAGTGTCGAAGGCGTTCGCCGCCTCGTTGAGTTTGGCGACCGCGTCGCCGAACAGATCCGCATCCGCCGCTTCGAACGCCGACGCCGAGCTTCTGATCAGTCCTGCGTCGCGCCTCGCGTAAGCGGTCTCGAACGAGTTGTAGAGCGGTCCGTATTTCGATCTCTCGGCCTCGGGTACGGCATCAAGGAGTTCCTTCGCCTCGTCGAGGCGCTTCGTTCCGAGCGTCTGACCGGCGCTGACCGTTTCGAGTCCGAACTCGGTCCTCTTTCTCGTTATCTCCTTGTTTATCGTAGGCACGTATCCGAGGATCGTTTCGATCGGGTCGGCCTTCTGGTTGTAAACGTTCTGGATAGAGAACGTGACGTAACGCTTTATGAAGTATTTGCCTGGGTACGACTGATAGCCGCTGAGCGATTTGGACTGGATCATCAGCTGTTCGTACTCGTGCTGCGTCCAGCTCATCTCCTCGAGAGCTTCGAGGTTCGCGGTCGCGTACTTTGCGGCCTCGCCCATCAAGGCGATCAATTCGTTCGCGTAGGACGACTGGAAGTCTTTATCCGTGTACCACTTCATGAACTCCCACGCCTTTTCCTTGTCGCGGCAGTCCTTCGGCATCGTCACCGGGTCGCCGCTCGTGTTGGCGGTGCGGTTTACCGTACCGTCCGCCTGACGGGTTCCGGGGATCGGAGCGAAGTCCCAGAGGCCCGCGAGCTCCGTCGCGTAAACCACGATGGAGTTGTAAGTGGAGGCATAGCCGCCGATCATGACGGGAAGCTCGCCGGTCCTGAACCTGTTCGCGCCGTCGAATGCGATCGGCAGGCCGTACTGCGTGTACAGGCTTGCCATCATGTCGAACGCCTCGAGGCAGGCGTTGGAGTCGAAGTTGATCCTCATTCCGTTGTCCGCCCAGATCGTCGATCCTCTCTGGAACGTCAGCGTCGCAAGCAGGCTGTCGCTCGCCCCGATACCGACGTCCATGTTGTTGAACTGGAGGATCGGGATCATCGCGAGCAGGTCGTCCCACGTATCCGGCACGGTGAGGCCGAGCGCAGCCAGAACGTCGGAGCGGTAGAAGAGCATATCCCATTCCTGGCCGACGGGCAGTCCGTAGATCGTTCCGTAGAGATTGAGGTTGATGAACGCGCTGGGGGAGAACCTCTTTTCGATCTCGGGGAAGTCTGAAAAGCCGCCGTTTTCGGCTTTCTCGCCGTAGATCGGGACGAGCGCTCCGCGGAGCGCGTAGTCCATGATGTCGCCCGACGCGCCGGAGGCCGTCTGACCCGCCATACCCTCGAGCGCGACGTCGGGGCCGATGCCCGCGAGGATCGCAGGAAGGAGCGCGTCGCCTGCGACGAGCTTGAGGTTGACCGCCGTTCCCGTCGCGGGAGCGAACTTGTTGTTTATCTGAGTTCTGATGATCTGCGCCTGGTCGCGGCCCTTCGCGGTCCACGCGTCGAGAGTCGAGGTAGTGTCTGCGGAGAGATCCTCGACGCCCATCGCGCCGTAGTCGGTGAAGAACGAGCCGAAGAACTGACCGAACTCGTAGCCCATCGCCTGGAAGAAATTCGCCTCGGCGTTGGGGAGTTTCTCCCCGGCGGGCTGGATGATGATATAGTCAAGCTGGAGCGGCTGGTCTTTCGCGTTTATGACCCACGAACCGACCGTACCGAGCTGCGTCTTGAGGTCGGAGAGGTTCTTCGCGATCTCGTCCTCGTCGCTGCCCATCTTCTCCATGAGGATAGCCGCCTGTTCGAGCATCGCCGTCATCTCGGATCGGCTCTTGCTGAACTCGCGCAGCTCGTCGATGCACTGGTTCAGGACCTTCGATTCGGCGTAAAGGTCCTTGATCGTCTCGGGCATGACGCGCTTGAATCCGTAGTCGCGGTACTCATCCGGATTCGCTCCGGTGAGGCGCAGTATCTGCAGATAGTCCGCGTTGACGCTCGTCTGAACGTTCGCGACGCGCCTGATGATATCGGCCATATCGCCGAGCGTCGTCTCGATGCGGACGGTGTGCTTGCCCTTTTCAAAATAGAACCGGAGAGTTTCGTCCTCGGAGGTCTTCGCCTCGGTCACGTTCCATTTGTTTCCGGAATAGAATCTGATATTGCCCGCTTCCTTGTAGGGAAGCTCGCCGTCGACGACGATCTTTCTCGAGACGAACACTCCCGAGGAGAACGACTGCTTGTACCTGAGCACGACGGTGTAAAGGCCGGGGGTCTCTATATCGAACGTGTATTCCGTCCACTGGCCGTTCGCGTATCCGGAGGTAGCGTCTCCGATCGCGTTGAGCAGATACTTAGTCGCGTGCTGCGGCTCGGTGACCGCGGACGTTCTGTTGTTGTTCGGGAAGAGCGTCGAATCGGAGACCGCCGACGGCTCCTCCGCCTGGATCTTTATGACGTCGGCGCCTGCGGCGTAGCCCTTGCGATCATACTCCGCCTTGACTTCCTCGTACGTCGGGACTTCCTCGGCGGGACAGAGGGTAATGTCGGCGAAATACGCTTCTTCTCTCTCCGCCTGGAACGTTATCTCGTTTTCGCCCGCTTCAAGGTAGATCTCGAAGGGATCGGTATGCAGGCCGTCTCTGTCGACGCATACGTAAGTCTGCCAGACGTGATCCGGCTTCAGCGTCGGACGGAGCTCGTTGCCCGAGCCGTCGACCTTGAAACGCATCGTTCCGTCTTCCTGCTCCGTGTATTCGTATTTCCAGATCTTCTTCATCTGGAGAAGGCGCGCCTCGGAGAACGGGACCTTGTCGTTTATGTAAAGGATCCTCTCCACGGCGTTTATCTTGTCCGACACGGAGCAGTAGTCCACCTTGAGGACGTACCTCGCCGTCTCGGGGACGTCGATCCTGAACGTCACCTTTCCGGTCTCCGACGTGTGAAGCGAACGTCTGCCGAGATGCTCCTCAACCGAGACCTCGGAGGTCGTCTTCTCGGCGTCTTCGATCACGGCGTCTGCCGCGTTGACCGTTACCGCCTTTGTCGCAGACGGCGCGTCTTTGTGAAGGTCGTCGTACTTGTCGTAAGAGATAGCCGTTATCACGTCCAATATGGACTGACTGACTCTTTCCTGCTCCTCCTCCGCGACGGATTTATCCGCCGCAAAGCCGGGCAGGGACAAGATACCCGCCGCCATCACCGCCGCAAGGAAAGCCGAAATTATCCTGCGGCAACTCTTTTTTGTCATGGCACTCTCCGTTCTGCCGGCGTCCGCCGGCTGATGTTGATTCCGGCTCCCGTTCTCACGCGGGACCCGGTGAAAAAAGTACAAAATGTCCGCGCCAGGCGCGTCGGAAGACCGCTTCAGGCGGAGATTCGGGGTAAGCCGGCTCTCCGGCGATTTCCGCTTCAGTCGATCCCGTCCGCACGTCCTTAAACGGCGCGAATCCCCGGTCCGCAGTCCGCGATCTCGCGGCGCGCCCCGGGAATATGCCTACATATTATCATAATACGCGCGCGAAGTCAAGCAAAAAAACGGCGCAAAGCCGTGCGGCGTATGGGAAAACGGCGTTTTTTCGTACACAGTTTATTCCAATTTGGGATCCGCTGCCGCGACCCCGGTTTTCCCTCCGCCGGGCCTTCAGGCGGAGGAATCCGTCCGAAGAGAGCGAAAAAGACGCCTTTTCCCGACGATTTCCCGATCGCCGTCTTTCCCTTATTTTACAAGGAATTCGGGCGTTTTTGACACGCCGCGCGACAATGTTTCGCCGCCCCCCAAAAAAGAACCCCGCGGCGAAAAAACCGCCGCGGGGCGTTTAGTGTCATACGCACAAAAAAAGGCCCGTCGTTTTGTGCATCTTGTATATTTTTCGGCCCGATTTTTCTACCCCTGTACATTTTGCACAAATCGCGTTTCAAGGCCGTTTTTACCCCCTCCGGGAGCATTTTCTTCATTTCGTGATCCGTAGGGAGGCATCCCGCTCTTTGCCGGAACGGCAAAGAGATATGCCATCCGGGAAGGAATTTCGAGTCGCGTAATTTATAGAGTTCCCCCTCGCGGGCAACTTGAAGCGCATAAACTCCGCGCGCGAGACGGAAAGTATGGTTTGCGGTTCTGTCTGTTTGCTCTTGTTGCTGCGCAACAGATCAAACAGGATAAAATTCTGCGTTCCGTCTTTAGACGTATCCGCAGAATTTTACCGCGGTCACCGAGAACAAACCACATTTTACTTGTTTGCACTCTTTTTTTCTCTAGAGAAAAAAAGCCTGCGCTGAAAAAAAGAGTCGCTCGGGGGCGGGAGGAGGTTTCGCGTAGGGCTGCGGAAGCAGCCCAGCTCAAACCCTCCCTCCCCCGAAACCTCCCCCTCTCTCCCGTCGCGGGGAGGTCTCCTCTTTTTTGAAGTCGCTTTCGCGCAGTATCGTTTGATATGATCATTCGAAGGCGAAAAGTTCAAGCGACCGACAAAACCGTCGGTATCTGTAACATCCGCAAAAAGGATCAGCACGAATCGCCGACACCCGTTCGTCTCGCGGAAGGTCTTGATTGTTCTTCATATCACGCTGAACGAGAAAAACGAAGAAATAAATATATCCCACTTCGCGACGCTGACCATCAAGATGATGTGACAATGTCGCGAGGTGGGAGAGGAAGGTCCTTGGGCGGGATCGCCGAGCGCCGCCGGGGGCGGGTGAAGCGAAGGCGAGACCGGAGCAGCGGTCGAAATCGCGCGACGCGTCAGCGGAGCCGGTGATTTCGGGAACCGCAATCGGGCAGGAGGTTTGTGAAGGGGCTTGCGGCTTTATTAAAGCCGCGTCAAAGCCCCTGAACAGGTCCCTCCCTCGCCCTTCTTTGCCTTGCAAAGGCAAAGAAGAACGACATCTTTTTTCGGTGAAGCATTTTTTCTCTAGAGAAAAAAGGGTTCAATAGCGCGCGGGAGCACTGGCGACACCCTTCGCTTCTCTTGGTGGTTAATGTGCTTCTGACGGCCCGCGAGGGGAAACACAATATTTCCCGCCAAACAAAAAGGGCCTGCGTTTTTCAACGCAAACCCTCGTTATTTATCTCCTCGACCGCTTTTTTGTATGCGGGTCTGTCGGCGACGACGTTGATCGCGGACAGAAGCGCGCCGGACGTCATCCCGGGCGGAAAACCGAAATACGCGGCGAGTCGGTCGCGCGCCTCCGCCGCGCCGTCCTTTCCGCTGAATCCGTCCTCGTAAAAATCGCCTTTCGTGATCTCCTCGCGCGGCGGCGCCTCTCCGCCCTCTTTCAGAAGATGCGGATTCTGCGCGACGAGAGTTTCGAAAACCTCCCGCAAAGCCGCGGCGCCGACGCCCTCGACGCCTAAGATCCCCTCTTTCGACGGCGTCTTTTTTCTCTTTTCCTTTCCGAAAACGCGCGGCGCGTAAACCGGGTATATCTTCTCCTTGTCGACGACCCCGTTGAGAAACGAGCGGATCACTCCGCCCGCCTTGTCGCTGTCGCAGAGCACGACGATTCCGCGCTCCGACACGCGCTTTATCAGCGCGCGCTTTTCCGTATTGTTGAAGACGCCGAACCCGTCGGTCGTGATCACCGCCGCGTCGACGACGGAGCAGACCGCCGCTTTATCGTACCTTCCCTCGACGACGACGGGGACGGCGAGCGCTATCTTCTCCACTGCTGCCCTCCCTCTTTCCGTGCGACTGCCGAGACCGCGCAGACGAGCATTTCGAGCGGCGCGTAGCCGGTCGTCGAACTCGTTTTCATCCGTTTGTCCGTCTCTGCGCAAAGGGAAAGCGCGCGGGCAAGGCGCTCCTGCGGGACGCCGCGCACCGCCGCGATACGGAGTTTTGCGGGATATTCCTTCAGTTTCAGTTTCGCCATCACGTCGCCGAGCGTCGCGCCGTCTTTCACGAGCTGCGACACGGCGCACAGATCGGAGATAACGCCTGAGAAACCGGCGAGCAGTCTGATCGGCGGCTCGGCGCGCTTGATCGCCCTGCCGAGACACTCGAGCGCCGTCTTCCTGTCGCCGCGCAGCACGGCGTTCGCCATAGCGAAATCGTCCTCTTCGGGAGAGAGAGCCGCGGATTCCTTCACCGTTGCAACCGAGAGCGACGCCTCGCCGCGGCATTTCGCGAGGATACACGCTTTTTCGATCTCCGAGGAAAGGCGGTACATCTCGCGTCCGCAGAGGCGGATCAGCTCGCGCAGAGCGGCGGGGTCGGCCCCGATCCCGTGCTCTTTAACGTGACGCCCGAGCCACGAGATCAGACGCGTCTCGGAAAGAAGCGGAACGTAGGCGAGTTTCAGCGGAGGGCAGAAGCGCGACGACTGCGCCGTCGGCCGGCCGTTCCTCGCGCCGTCCGCCCAGCCCGAGGAAACGAACAGAACGAAGACGGTCTCGGGGTAGTCCGAAAGGCGGGAAATCGCCTCGGTCAGCCGGTCGAGCTCTCCCTCTTTTTTCTCGGGGAGCGCAGGAAGTCTCAGCGACACGAAGCGGTGAGAGCCCATGAGCGGGAACGCCGAGATCGCGTCGGAGAGCGTCTCCGGCGTGTACGATTCCTCGTCGAGGGCGATCTCGTTCATCTCCGGGATCGGCGAGTCGGCGAGCGCGGCGAGGCGCATCTGCTCAACGTAGTGGCGCTTGAGATAATCCTCTTCGCCGAAGAAGAAATACCCGCCCGAAGGCGCTTTTACTTCCGCTCTGATCTGCGTCTCACTCAAAAATTCAGCCGGCGCTTTCGGCTTTTTCGGCGCTTTTTTCTCTTCGCTCACTCTTCTCACCGCCCATCCCGTTCAAAATCTTAAGGGGCGTCGCAGAACGCCCCCGGAAAGACATTTAGTTGTTTGGATCGTTATCGTCGTCAAGGTCGTCGTCGAGATCGTCGTCGTCAAGACTGACGCTGGAATACTCTCCGATCCTGATCTTGCGGTTGATCTTCATCTCCTCGACGAACTTGTGGAGCATCTCCTTGACGTCTCTCGGCTTTTTGACGTTTTTGAGTTCGACCTTCGGGCAGGATTTGTCGGACGAGACGACGGTGATCGTGCCGACGCCGAAGATCCTCTGTCCGAGCGTCCTTTTCATGCTTATGTCGCGGATGCGGTAAAGAACGACCTCTTCGTCCTTAATGTTGAAAAAGCCGGTCTCGAGGAACAGTCTGTCCTCGGAGAGAGCGTACCTCGTGAAACTGAGCGGCATGCCGAGGTGCCTTTTGCGGTCCTTCCATTTATAATCGATCCCCTTGAACGCCATTTTACGCCTCCGTTTTTCATCGCCGCGCGCCGGCGCGGCGCAGTTTTCGTTTTGCTCCTTTATTTTATCATATTGTACGCTTTTTTACAAGTGGGTCGGTCATACCTTCCGTATTTCCCGAATATCATTATTCCGAAAACGAATGCGGCTTCTCCGTCCGGGCGGAAGGCGCGTATGAAAGAGGCAGTTATGGATAAAGACATCACACGGACCGCGCCGTCGGGCGCGGCGTCGGAGGCGGACGCCGCGGTCCGCGTTCCCCACGACGTGACGGGCGAGGTCGTCCTCCCCGATTATCTGCCGCCGATCGGCAGGATCATCTCTTTTTCGGCGGCGGCTCTCGACGGAAACCGCTTTTACGACCCGCCCTCGCTCGAGGCGTCGGGTCTGCTCGCCTGCTCGGTGACGTACGCGGGCGACGACGGCGGGATCGTTTCGTACCCGGTGAATCTCGACTATTCGGTCAAGGTCCCCGTCGGCGACGGCGGCGGGTCGGCGCAGTCGTATTTCGTAAGAACGGACGTCGGCTCTCCCGTCTGCCGCGCGACCGCGCCGAGGAAACTCTCCCTCTCGGCGAAGCTCACGACGGCGGTCTTTTCGGTCAAATCTTCGGACGTGACCCCGCGCGCCTCCGCTGACGGCGAGGGGTCCGAGGGCGCCGGGATCGAATACCGGCTCGTCCCCGTTCCGTCGTCAACGGTAAGGTTTCTGAGAGCGACGGGCGAGACGACGGGCGATCTGCCCGTTCCCGCGGCGGGCGGAGACGAGGCGCAGCCGAAGATCGTCAACTGCGCGGGAGTCTCTTACGTCACGGGCGTCGCCGCCGCTCCGGAGTCGGTGACGGTCAGGGGCGAGACGGTCGTCACGTGCCTCGTGCTGACTCCGGACGGAGAATACAAAACGGTTTCGGCAAAGGCGCCGTTCGAGGAAAAACTCGCCGCGGACGGACCCGTCGCGGAAGAGGGCGAGCCCGGCGCCGCGGCGTTCGTCCGATGCGCTTCGGTCAACGTGAGCGAGGCGGGCGGCGCGTTCGTCTTCTCCGCCGAGCACGACGTCGACGCGGAACTCTGGCGCACGTCGGAGACTCCCGCCGCGACGGACGCGTACTGTACCGAGTTCGCCTCGGAGACCGTTATGAGAGAGGCGCGCCCGGTGCGGTTCTGCGGTTCGGTCGCGTCGACGGTCACCGCGTCCGGCTCCGCGAGGCTGCCCGGGAACGGCGAGCGGTTCGTCATATCGACGTCGTCCCGCACCTCCGGAGGCAGCTCGGAAGTCACCGAGGACGGACGGCTGATCCTGACCGGACAGTGCTGCGTCACCGCGGCGGTCGCGGGCGGCGGCAAGGCGGAGCCGGTCGACGTCACCTTCCCGTTCCGGTTCGAGTCTCCGCTCGGCGGCGCGTGCGGGACTCCGACCGTCAGGTGGGAAGCGTCCGTGATCAGCGCGGCGGCGAGACCGGACGGCGAGAGGCTGAACGTAACGGCGGAGATCGCCGTCTCGGCTTCCGTGACCGCAACCGAAAGGATAGGAACGGTCTGCGAAGTGAAGATAAAGACGGGCGAGCCCGTCGCGGCAAAGCGGTCGTCCGTTCGCGTATTCTTCCCGGACGGGCGGGCGACGGCGTGGGACGTGATGCGGCGGTTTTCCTCCGATCCCGACGACGTCACCGTCCTGCGCGGGGACTCCGACCCGACCGCCCCGCTGCCGAAGGGCGCCGCGGTGATCGTCAACGGCCGCTGAAAGACCCGCCCTTTCGGGCGCGGACCCGCTCTTTTCGTCCGCGGCGAAGATTTCGAAAAAATTTTTCGGATCAGCCCGAAAAAAACGGTTACATATTATGATTCCCGCGCGAGACGGCGCGGGAATTTTTTCTCGGCAAAAAGATATTGACAAACATTTCGGGATAAATTATAATATGCGAAAGCCAAAATCAAGGAGGTGATTTGATGGATTACAAAGTGTCTCTCTTCTGGCTCGCTCTCGTGATATTCTTCGCGATAATCGAGGGCGTGACGCCGCAGCTCGTCTCCATTTGGTTTGCGGGAGGCGCGCTCGTCTCTCTGATCGTCTCACTCTTCGGAGCCCCTCTGTGGGTCGAGGTGATCGTCTTCGTTGCGGTGAGCGCGATCCTTCTGATCCTGACCCGACCTCTGGTTAAACGACGGTTTGCAAAGCAGATCGTCAAGACGAACGCCGACGCGCTCGTCGGCGGCGAAGCCGTCGTTACTCAGGCGATCGACAACGTGGAAGGAGTCGGCCTCGCAAAGATTATGGGACAGGTCTGGAGCGCGCGATCGTCGGGAGGCGATAAGATCCCCGAGGGGACGTCTGTCACCGTCGAGAGGATCGAGGGCGTAAAACTCATCGTATCGGTGAAGGAGTCCGAAGACGCGTCGTCTTCCGGACCGGAAGCAGGTAAGGAGGTATAACAATGGATCATATTCTCTACTACATTCTCGGGGGACTCGGGCTGTTGATCTTCATTATTATCATCAGCAACATCAAGATCGTCCCTCAGGCAAAATCGTACGTCATCGAGCGCCTCGGCGCGTACCACACGACGTGGGAGACGGGGCTTCACGTGAAGGTCCCCTTCATTTACAGAATTTCGAAGATCGTTTCGAGAAAAGAGCAGGTGGCGGACTTTCCGCCGCAGCCCGTTATCACGAAAGATAACGTCACGATCCAGATCGACACCGTCGTGTTCTTCCAGATAACGGACCCGAAGCTCTACACCTACGGCGTCGACCGTCCGATGCAGGCGATCGAAAACCTGACCGCGACGACGCTCCGTAACATCATCGGCGACCTCGAACTCGACAACACGCTCACGTCGCGCGACGTCATAAACTCGAAGATCCGTCTGATCCTCGACGAGGCGACCGACCCGTGGGGCATCAAGGTCAACCGCGTCGAGCTCAAGAACATCATCCCGCCGCGCGAGATCCAGGACGCGATGGAGAAACAGATGAAAGCGGAGCGCGAGCGCCGCGAATCGATCCTCCGCGCCGAAGGCGAAAAGAGAAGCCAGATCCTCGTCGCTGAGGGCCGCAAGGAATCGCAGATCCTGCAGGCGGAGGCAGACAAGCAGGCGGCGATCCTCAACGCGGAAGCGGTGAAGGAAGCGAAGATCCGCGAGGCGGAAGGCGAAGCGGACGCGATCATGAAGGTCCAGACCGCTCTGGCCGATTCGATCAAACTGCTGAACGAGGCGGACCCGGGCGAGGGCGTCCTCAAGATCAAGGCGCTCGAGGCGTTCGCGAAAGCCGCGGACGGCGAGGCGACGAAGATCATCATTCCCTCGGAAATTCAGGGGATCGCGGGTCTTGCGGCAGGCGTCGGCGAGATCCTCAAAAAAGACTGATAAACGCATCGGGCGGCGATCAAGCGATCGCCGCCCTTTCCTTTTTTTATTTAACGTAACCTATCTCGGTATAGATCATCCCGTTCTTCCCGCGGTCCGAGCGCATCAGCGAGACTCCCGCGACCTCGCACGCCGCGAGAGGAGGCGCGACGGGCGGGATCCTTTCCCTGTCGGGCCGTCGGATAAGCGTCACGTGCGGCGTGAACTTCTTTTTGTCGTACGGTATGAGCGCCGAGGCGAGAGCGCGGCGGAGCCACGCGGCGTACGCGGTCAGCGCGTCGGTCGGCCTGATCCCCGCCCACCACGCGCCGCCGAACGAACCGATCCCGTCGGCCGAGAGAAGGAACGGCGCGGGCCTCGCCGCCTTCACGGCGTCGAGAACGGCGTCGGGGTCGGGATATTCGCCGATAAAGGCGAGCGTGACGTGCAGGTTCTCCCTCTCGGCGTAGTTCCCGCCGACTCCGGCGCGCCGGAAGGCGTCCTGCGTGCGCACGAGCGCGTTTTTGAAATCCTCGTCGGGGAGCAGAGCGATAAAAAGGCGCATATCGATCTCCGATCTTTCGTTATATTAATACCCGATCTTTGCGATTATATCTTTGGCGGCGGCCTTGTATTCTTTTTCGATCCCCATGTAAAAAACCGTATCGTCCACGCGGCAGACGTACATAAATAACTCGTTTGAGTTGATCTCGTACTTGTTGTAGTTCACCATATTGGCATACGAGGAGCTCCACGCTCCGGAGACCCGGCTTTCAAACTCCGCTTTTATCTGTTGATACGCCGATACCGCGTAGCTCTCTTCATAAAAGGTCACAAAATGGCACGTCCATTTTTCATCCTCGGCGTATGCGGAGGTCGAACTCCTGATCTGTTCCTTGGTTCTTTCTTCGTACATTTCCAGAGTATCGCGGACCTCAAGCCCGGCTTCCGTCGCCGCGGCGGAGAACTCGGCTTCGGTCACCGCGGTCTTTTGAAAACAGGACGTAAGAGCGAGCAGGATGAAAACGCAGGCGAGTGTCAAAGCAAGGATCCTTCTTTTCATATTTCAACGTTCCTCTCCGTCAAAAGAGATGTTCGCCGATGGTCCCGGCGGTTTTATCCTATCATATCGACGCGCGTTTTGCAATACCTCAAACGACCGAAGCAAAAAAGCAGTCCGGAAGTCTTGATTTTTGAGGAAGCGTGTGATAGAATATATCACGCGTAAAAAGAATACGGAGGCGTAGCTCAGCTGGTCAGAGCGTTCGGTTCACATCCGAGAGGTCATGGGTTCGAGCCCCCTCGTCTCCAAAAAGAAAAAGTCGCAAAAGCGGCTTTTTCTTTTTGTTCTCTTCGCTCTTCTCTCTTCGCTCTTCTCTCTTCTCTTCGTTCCCCATGCGACTTTTTCCAGTGAAGAGAGAAAAGAATCGGTGGCTTTGCTGCGCAGAGCTATTGTTTTATGAAAATTTTTTCATAAAGCGGGCTCGCCTCGCGAGCGCGAACGAGCCCCCTCCGCGCCGCAGGCGCGGCGTTCTAGGCAATCAGTATCCTCTCTGACAAGATTCCAAACGAAGTCTTTCTTCACGTCTCACCTCATCAGTCGCCTTCGGTGACAGCTTCCCCTCAAGGGGAAGCCCAAACCCATCCCCGATTTTTTTGATTTTTTCTCTTGACAAACAAAAAAAGGGATGATATCATATAATGCACGGCACGCGGGTGTAGTTCAGTGGTAGAACACCAGCCTTCCAAGCTGGTCATGTGGGTTCGATTCCCATCACCCGCTCCAGTACCTTTAGCTCAGCAGGATAGAGCAACTGCCTTCTAAGCAGTAGGTCGAGGGTTCGAATCCCCCAAGGTACGTCCGGGGAGATCGCGATCCGAGCTCCTCGACCCATGGTGGATGTAGCTCAGTTGGCTAGAGCGCCAGGTTGTGGCCCTGGAGGTCGTGGGTTCGAGCCCCATCATTCACCCTAATCAATTAACCTCGGTGGATAATTCCGCCTTTTATTTTTTAACGGCGTTGAACGGGAGTTTTCACGGCATGATCCTTTAGAAGAGAGCGGCGGACGGTGCGATCGCCGCAGAGGAGGCCGCGGGATGTCGCTCGGGAGCCGCGGGGATGAACGGGCTTGCGCCCTCAGTTCCCGCCGTCCGCCCGCGTTAAGGGCGCCAAAGCCGCGTTCTTTCCCTCGGGAAAGAGCGAATTCAGGTGGTACCGCGCGTTTTCGCGTCCTGATCTTTCGATCCGGACGCTTTTTTATTTGAAACATGAAGGGAGATTATCATGAAAAAAGAACTTCCGAAGACATACGACCCCGCCTCGTTTGAGGACAGAATTTACTCGGAGTGGTCGGAAAAAGGCCTGTTCGCCCCGTCGGACGACATGACGAAGGGTCACTATTCGATCGTCATCCCGCCGCCGAACATCACGGGTCAGCTCCACATGGGCCACGCCCTCGACAACACGCTTCAGGATATCCTCATACGCCACAAGAGGATGAAGGGCGTCTCGACGCTCTGGCTGCCCGGTACCGACCACGCGTCGATCGCCACGGAAGCGAAGATCGTCGAAGCGATGAAAAAAGAGGGGCTTACGAAGGACGACGTCGGCAGAGACGGATTCCTCGAGCGCGCGTGGGACTGGCGCCGTCAGTACGGCGGACGCATCATTCAGCAGCTCAAGAAGATGGGCTCCTCCTGCGACTGGTCGCGCGAGCGTTTCACCCTCGACGAGGGCTGCTCCGAGGCCGTTCTCGAGGTCTTCACCCGCCTTTACGAAAAGGGCCTCATCTACCGCGGCGAGCGCATCATCAACTGGTGCCCGCACTGTCTGACGTCGATCTCCGACGCCGAGGTCGAATATGAGGAACAGCCCGGCCATTTCTGGCATCTGCGCTATCCGTTCGAGGACGGTTCCGGCTTTGTCGAACTCGCGACGACCCGTCCCGAGACGCTTCTGGGCGACACAGCCGTCGCGGTGAACCCGAGCGACGAGAGATACAAGGATCTCGTCGGCAAGACGCTGATCCTGCCGCTCGTCGGCAGACGGATCCCCGTCGTCGCGGACGACTACGTCGATATCGAATTCGGCACCGGCGTCGTCAAGATCACCCCGGCGCACGACCCGAACGACTTCGAGGTCGGAAAACGTCACGATCTGCCGATCGTCAACGTGATGACGCCCGATGCGAAGATCACCGACGACTATCCGGCGTACGCCGGAATGGACCGCTACGAAGCGAGAGCCGCGATCGTCCGCGACCTCGAGGCGGGCGGATTCCTCGTCCGGGTCGAGGACCACGTCCACAACGTCGGCACGTGCTACCGCTGCGGAACGACGGTCGAGCCGCGCGCGTCGCTGCAGTGGTTCGTCAAAATGGCGCCTCTCGCCGGCCCGGCGATCGAGGCGGTCCGGTCGGGACAGATCAAATTCGTCCCGGACCGTTTTTCAAAAAACTATTTCCACTGGATGGAGAATATCCGCGACTGGTGTATCTCCCGCCAGCTCTGGTGGGGCCACAGGATCCCCGCATACTACTGCGACAAATGTGGGAAGACGGTCGTTTCGAAGACCGCGCCCGACCGCTGCCCCGACTGCGGCGCCGAGATGCGTCAGGACCCCGATACGCTCGACACCTGGTTCTCCTCCGCTCTCTGGCCCTTCTCGACGATGGGCTGGCCGGATACGGAAGCCGCCGACCTCAAACGGTTCTTCCCGACTAACACGCTCGTCACCGGCTACGATATCATCACCTTCTGGGTCTCCAGAATGATCTTCTCCTCGCTTGAATACACGGGCAAGATCCCGTTCGACACCGTGCTGATCCACGGCCTCGTGCGCGACGCGCAGGGCAGAAAGATGTCGAAGTCGCTCGGCAACGGCATCGATCCGCTCGAGATCATCGACAAATACGGCGCGGACGCGCTCCGCTTCGCTCTCGCGACGGGCAACAGCCCCGGAAACGATATGCGCTTCTCCGACGAGAAGATCGAGGCGGCGCGCAACTTCGCGAACAAGCTGTGGAACGCGGCGCGTTTCGTGATGATGAACCTCGATATCGACCGGATCGAACTGCCCGACGCCGACAAACTCGCGCCGGAGGACAAGTGGATCCTCACGAAACTGTCCGCAGCGGCTGCAGCCGCCGAGAACAACCTCGAAAACTACGAGATCGGCATCGCTCTCTCGGCGATCTACGACTTCATCTGGGACGAGTACTGCGACTGGTATATCGAGCTGTCGAAGAAATCGGTCTCGGGAGAGGACAAAGAAAGATCGAAAGACGCGCAGAACGTGCTGGCGTACGTGCTTCGCGAAACGCTGAAACTCCTTCATCCGTTCATGCCGTTCATCACCGAGGAAATTTACTCGGGTCTGCCGGGCGAGGTGGGTTATATCATGGTCAAGGATTACCCCGTCGCCGAAAATATCCCGTCGTTCCCCGCCGAGGCGGAGGATATGGAGCGCGTGATCGCAGCCATCGGCGCGATCAGACAACGCCGCGCGGAGATAGGCGTCAAGCCGTCGCGCAGAACGTCGCTCTTCATCGCGACGAAGTATCCTCACGCGTTCGAGGGAACGGAAGAGTTTTTCAAAAGACTCGCCGGAGCGTCCTCGCTCGAGATCGTGAGCGATCACTCCGAGTCCGGTTCGGTCCGCATCGTCACCGACAGCGCGACCGTCTTCATCCCTATGACGGATCTCGTCGATCCCGAAGAGGAAAAAACGCGTCTCTGCTCGGAACTCGAAAAAGTGAACGCCGAGATCGCCCGCGTCGAAGGTAAACTGTCCAATAAGGGCTTCACCGAGAAAGCGCCCGCCGCCGTCGTCGACGCGGAGCGCGTCAAGCTTGCGAAGTTCACCGAAAAGAAGGACGGTATCGTCTCCGCGCTCGCCGCTCTGGGAGAATAACAGACAGGCAAAAACCCCGTGGGATTCATTTCCCGCGGGGTTTTCTTTTGTGTGATAGAGTGAGTTTGAAGATCAGATCAGCCGGAAAGACGGTGACGGCGAAGGCGGCGGCGAGGAAAACGTCGGCTCGCGCGAGCGGCACGGTGCGGAACGCCTCGCCGCCGAAACCGATCAGGAGCAGCTGCACCGCCGCGACGAGCGCCATTATCAGAACGAACGGCGCGTTGCCGAACAGACCCGCGAGGATATTCGCCCTCTCGCACCGCGCGATCATCGCGTTCGCGATCCCGAAAAAGACGAAAAGCGCGAAAAACGCGGTCAGAAAATACTCGTCCCCGTCGCCGAACCGCTCTCTGACGAAGTGCGACGTCAGAAACCAGACGAAAAATCCGAGCGAGTAAAGCCCGCGCGAGACGATCGTCTTCACCGTGTCCCGCGAGAGGATCGGCTCCTCTCTGCGGCGCGGCGCGCGCTTCATGAACGACGCCCTCGGCGCCTCTCCCGCGAACGCGAGAGAACCGAGCGTGTCCATTATTATATTGATCCACAGCATCTGCGGAATCGTGATCGGCGTCTTTATTCCGATCAGCGGGCCGATCACCGAGACGCCGACCGCGCATAGGTTCATAATAAGCTGGAACGTTATGAATTTTCGGATGCTCTCGAAGATCGTCCGCCCGTAGAGCACGGCGCGCGTGATCGAGGAAAAATCGTCGTCCGAGATCACGACGTCGCCCGCCTCTTTGGCGACCTCCGCGCCGCTCCCCATCGCGAATCCGACGTCCGCCGCGCGGAGCGCGGGGGCGTCGTTCACCCCGTCGCCCGTCATACCGACGACGTGACCGGCAAGGCGCGCCGCCCTGACGAGGCGGCTCTTGTCCGCGGGAGTTACGCGGTAGATCACCGATATTTCAGGCAGCGCCGCCGCAAGTTCTTCGTCGCTCATCGCTCCGATCTGCTCCGAGGACAGAACGGCCGAGTCGCCGCTCTTTCTTTTCGGCAGAAGTCCCGCCGCCCGCGCGACAGCGCAGGCGGTGTTTTTTCCGTCTCCCGTTATCATTATCACGCGGATCCCCGCGCCCCGGCACTCCTCCGCCGAAGCGCGCACCGTTTTTCTCACCTCGTCCTTTATGAAGAACGCGCAGGTGAACGCGAGGCCCTCGGGTATCTCCCCGCGGGCGAGTTTTTCGTATGCGTCCGCCGGTCCCGAAGCCTGAGCGAGAACGCGGACGGCTTCGCTCTCCTCCTCCGCGATCCGCGAGAGGATCGCCGAGGCCGCCCTTCCCTTCATAGGGGCTTCCGCGCCGTCCGACGCGGTGAAATAAGCGCAGCGAGGCAGTATGAGTTCCGGCGCGCCGCGCATGATTGTTATCTTTTTTCCCGTCTTTTCGTCGAAGACGAGCGCCGCCGCGTACTTGCGTGCGGAGTCGAACGGAAGGCGCGAGAGCCCCCTCATCCCGGACGGGCGCGACGAGTTCGCGACGGCATCCGCCGCCCGCCCCGTGGCGTTGCCGCCGCCCGGAGGAGAACAGAAAGACGACGCGGCGGCGATCAGTCGGAAAACGCCCGCCCGCCTTCTTATCTCGCCGGGCGAAAAAGTCCCTTCCCCGGTCAGCACGCGCTCCGCAGTCATCCTTCCGGTCGTGATCGTCCCCGTCTTGTCGGTAAAGAGCAGACTCATATTCCCCGCCGTCTCGATCCCGACGAGTTTTTTCACGATCACTCCGTTTTTCATCATCTTTTTCATGTTCGAGGACAGAACGACCGTGATCATCATGGGCAGTCCCTCGGGTACCGCGACGACGACGACGGAGACCGCGACCGTGAGCGCGCGCAGGAGCGTAGACGAAAGAAACCGGACGTCGGAAACGCGCTCGCGCATAATGGCGGGATCGAACCCCGACCCTATGACGAACTCATTGAATATATACGCCAGGGCGACGACCGCCGCAGCGACGTACCCTATTCTGCTGATCGACACGGCGAGCTTTTTGAGCCTTTCTCTGAGCGGGCTCGGCTCCTCGCGCACCTGAAGCTCCGAGGCGATCTTCCCGTAAGCCGTCGAATCGCCTACGGCGGTGACGAGAACGCGGCACTCGCCGTAAACGACGCTCGATCCGGAGAAGACTTGCGACGGATCGGAAGCGCCGCCGGTCTGCCCCGTCTCCCACGAGGAAGACGGTATTTTCGAGACGGGGCGCGACTCCCCCGTGAGCGTCGACTGATCGACTTTTATCTCCCCCTCGACGACGGTCCCGTCGCACGGAACGATCTCCCCCTCGGACAGAACGAGCAGGTCGCCCTTCACTATTTCCGCGGGAGGTGCACGGCGCTCCGCGCCGTTTCTTATAACGGTGAACTCCTCCGTTTTCGCGCTCCGCTCGAGTTTCTCGAACGCCGCGGAAGACGAGTGCTCGGATATCGTCGAGACGAGCGTCGCGGTCATAACCGTGAAGGCGATCCCGCCGATCTCTACCCAATTTATATTGCGGAAAGTCAGCGCCGCGTTTATCCCCATGGCGCAGAGGAGGATCCTGATTATCGGATCGGACAGATTTCTCAGAAGATCGGCGAAAAACGACGGCTTTTTCTTCCTCGTCAGCTCGTTTCTGCCGTAAAGGCGGCGGGAATCCTCCGCCTCGGCGTCCGTAAGTCCGACCGACCTCGGCGGATCGGTGCGATCCCGGACGCGCCGTTGATCCCTTTTTTCGAACGTAATCCCGTCGTTCATCTTTTTCTCCTTGCGCCGTCTTTGCTTCTTTTCATTTTATTCCCGCGCCGCGAAAAAAAGACGCGCCGCGCCCGTCAGGGATCCGCCCCGAATATCATTTTGATCCGCTCGGACGCAAGCGCCGCTTTCCGTTCCCACCCGGCGAGCGCATCCGCGCGGCCCGACGCCGCTCCCGTGAGCGCTTCGTTCAGCCGTTCCCCTTCCGTTCCCGCGGCGGCGAGGGAGAGTTCGTATCGCGGCGACGAGAGGATCGAAACGAGCGCGTCCCGGGAATCCACGTCGTATCGTGTCCTCCCGGACAGACACGCGTCGATCGCCTCGGGGAACGTGTATTTCAAAGACGCCTCTTCGAGCGCCGACAGGAATTTTTCCGACGCGCCTCCGCCCTTCAGCAGGGCCGCCGCCGTTCCGTTCACGCTGTCCGCGTAACTTTCCCCGCCGGGGTACGGGATGATCCGGATTTCGTCCCCGGCGTCGAGCAAAGCCGGGATCTCTCCCGTTTTACACAGCAGATAAAGGATGCCGGGATCGGAAAACGCGCTTCTGACCGCGTCCTCCCGCTCCGCTCCGGGCATCGCCGCGTCCGGGATGAACGTCACTGTCCCGTCGCCGAGCGTCTTTGCCGCTCTCTCTAACGCTTCCTTCGCGCCGTTCGGGACGGAGGCGACGGCGGGGACCCCGTCCGCCGTCTCTTCGGTGATCCGGAACCCCGCAGACCAAAGGATAGCCGCGCCTACCGAACGGTCCGTCGCGCCGTACCTGAATATCCCCGCCCCGCCCGGTACGACGGAGGATGATGCGGCAAGCGCGTCCCGACCGTACTGTCCTCCGAGAGTTTTTTCGTCCGGGATCCTGACGTTGAAACGGCGCGCCGTCCCGAGGTTTACCGCAATGCAGGAAACGTCGCCGAGAGATGCCGGAACCGCCGCTCCCGTAATGAAAAACGTACCGTATTTCGTTTTCAGCGACGGATTAAGACTCGCCGTCCCGAGCGCGCCGCCGAACTCTTCCGCCGCGCGCAGCGCGCCTTTGGCGAACAGGGGCGCGCAAAGGCGTGAAAACGATCCCTCCGCGGCGCAGTATTCGCGCTCTCCCGACAGTTGATCGGCGCGCGCGGCGATAAGCGCCGCCCCGTCGTCCGCGGCGTCGGCGTATTTCAGCGTGACTCCGGTCCTCTCGGCTACGGTCATATCGCGCAGACGCACGGCGCGGGTCAGCGACTCGCGATCGCCGCCCCCCGATCGGATAACCAAGAGTTCCGTCCCTTCGGGAAAGGATGACCGGGAAGAAGTATCTTCCTCCCGAGGGCCCCCCGGGTCGGATCGCGGCACGGACTCATCGGGCAGAGCGCGAGAACACGACGTCAGAAGTAATAAAAGAACGGCAAAGACAAGCGAGGCTCGACGTGCGATTCTCATATTTAATCCCCTCCGGGAATACTTTTTTACGAAAAAAAGATACTCTGCCGCATCCCTCTTTATTACCCCAACCGAGCCTTTTATGCGAACCTCTGTTCGCTTTCTCGTTAAAAAATCGCGTTTTACCGTTTCGCCCGTTTTTTTGATATTTTTCATCGGAAAATGTTCTAATTTCTCCATTTAGGCACTTGAAAAAGTATTCGGGGGCGTTCCCGTTTTTGAGTTTTCAACGGTTCCGTATGTGGAAAATGTGGAAAACTCCGCCTTTATAGCTTCGGTTTGCCCTTGAAACACCGTTTTTTTCAACATCCTGTTGAAAACCTTTGTTGAAAACAAACCGGCGTTTTTCTCCCGTTCCCCGCCTGCGTCGTTTTTCGTCGTTTTTGTGCATTTCCCACTACACTATTCATAAATAAGAACTAAATGTGACTTATTTGTGACAATATTATCAAAATTATGAACGGCCGTTCGCTCCCTTCCGGAACGTCGTGCCGGGTCGACATTTTGACGCTTCGGACGACTGCCGCACCCAAAACAAATTCTTTTGCGCCGACTCAACCCGCGCGTTTTTGCGCAGGGACCGTAATATACTTTAGGGTAACAGGATTTATCCGAACGAAAGCATCTCAGCCGAAAGGATACCGCTATGAACGATCTTCTTACTCCCGTCCGCGTACCCGCCGCGCAGCAAAACGGTCAAACACCCGAGCGTCCGCTTACTCCGCCGCCGGACGGACAGCCGTTCGCTCCCGAAAAAGGAAGGCGCCGCAGCTCCGATATGTTCGACGAGGCGGAATCTATAAGTTCCCTCGTCGGATCGAGCGGTCTGACGCAGGAAAAAATCGCCGAGCGTTTATCCGTCAGCCAGTCTTACGTCGCAAACAAGCTTCGCCTACTCCGTTTTACGGGCGAGGAGAGAGAGATAATCCGCGCCTCGGGGCTGACCGAACGCCACGCCCGCGCCGCGCTCCGCCTGTCCGACCGCTCGAGAAGGATTTCGGCTCTGCGCGAAATGATAAAAAGGAAGATGAACGTCGCCTCCGCGGAGGAATTTGTCGAAACGCTCCTTTGCTCGGGCGATCCCCTCCCGATCCCGCCCGAAGAGCCGCATTCCGCAGGCAGGCCGGGAACGGGGAAGTTCGAGACGGAATTCAAGCGGCGCCTTCTTCTTCGCGACATGAGGATCTTCTATAACTCGATCGATCACGCGGTCGAGTCCGTCAGATCGTGCGGATTCGACGTCTCTTCCTCGCGCGTCCGGACGGACGGGGGCCGATGCAGCTGTGGCAGGGATTCTTTGTCGCGCCGACTTCGATAACGGTCGTGAACAGTGAGGAACGGCTTGAAGGACAGGCGTTTTTCCGCGTGGAGCGGCTGGGCGACGTGAATCATCTGATAAACGGTGGCGAGCCGATATCGTCATCGGGATATTTCGCAGACGTTCTTGGGGAGTGAGTTTCGTAAGTAGTTTTGCGAGCTACTCGAGTTGTCGCACGTTTTTTAGCTTGTTTCGTGTTTTTCAGCGCACTTCGCGCACTATGGCAGTCTCGCGTTCGTGCGCTCCCCCATTTTTTTCTGGACAATAAAACCTACCTTTTGATATACTTTTAT
>JAFWPR010000046.1 GCA_017545225.1 Clostridia bacterium | reverse complement strand
TTTGTTTCTTTTGCGGATACAACCGTTATAGACAGCGGGACATGCGGTGAAAATGTTTACTGGTCGCTTGACTCTGATTACTGCCTTACAATCAGCGGTAGCGGTGAGATGGAAGAATTTATTTCTCAAGCTCCTTGGTATCGGTATTGTATTTTACTTCCTTAATGAGAACGACGTCGTTCTCGCCTATGCTGATGACGTAATCCTTGTTCTTGTCGGGGAAGATCGTCCCGACGAGATCGAACGGGAGCGGATCGGTCTTCGCGTGGAACTTGATGAGGAACACGACCCTCGTCTCCTCCGCGTTCAGATGGAGCTCCTTCGACTTGATATATATGTCGCTCGGGAGGATATTGTCGAGGATTATGTTCTTGATGAACGAACTCTTGTCGTACTTCTCGTCGTAGAGATTCTTGATGTTCGACAGAGTCACGGAGAGAATGGAGGCGATCTTCTCGGCGAGTTTGTCCTCTCCCTCTACGAAAACGATATATTCCCACTTGGAACCGGAGCCTATGGGACGGTAGGTGTAACCGGCGGACGTGACGGCCTCGGAGGTGTACGCGATCTCGTCGCGGATATCCTGCCTCATCTCGCCGATCTTGACGAGCTCGGAGCAGGCGATGACCGATCCGTTCTCGTCGAGGACACCGATAACGCGGTCCACGGTATCCCTCATCTGGTGGATGATACCCTGAAATAGACGGTTAGACATATTTTTCTCCTTTCGGGGAAGAAAATTCGGTGTGATCAACTATCATTTTACATTATTTTTTGTGATTTTTCAATAGGTTTCGGTGTATTTTTTTATGTAAAGTGCAAAAAAACCCGTAGTATTGAGGAAAAAAGGGGCGGGGAAAGTACCCCGCCGCGTCAGACGTCAAGTTCGTATGAGAGGACGGAGAGCACCGCTCCCGCCGCCGTTTCCGTTCTGAGGATACGCGCCCCGAGCGAGACCGCGATCATCCCCGCCGCTTCCGCAGCACGGGCCTCGTCGGCGGAAAAACCGCCCTCCGGACCGATGACGACGGATACCGTCGACGGATCTTTGCCGCGGATAACGTCCTTCAGAGGAGTCGTCGCCTCCTCCCAGCAGAAGAGAGGAAGATCCGCTTTCGCCGCCTCCGCGAGCGTTTTATGAAACGGCAGAGTCTCTCCGACGGACGGCACGGCGCCTCTGCCGCACTGTTTCGCCGCCTAGAGCGCGATCCGCTCGCGCCTTTTTTTCTTTTTATCCGCGTCGCGTGCGTCGGGGCGGCATACGCAGCGCGACGACGTGAACGGCACGATCCCGGCGGTGCCCAGCTCGACCGCTTTCTGGATCACCGTGTCGAATTTATCGCCCTTGATCTCCGCCTGAAAGACGGTCGCGCGGTACGGCGGTTCGCCCGCAGACGGAGACGACGATACGACCTCGACCGTGACGGCACCCGCAAAATCGACGGCGACGCACCCGAAGTCCGTCCCCCTTCCGTCGCAAAGGGTAAGCGCGTCCCCGCGCTTCATCCTCAGGGAAAGAGAAACGTGGCGCGAGTCTTCCTCTGAAAGCGTGATCCTGTCGCCCGGCTTCGGCGAAATACCTTCAATGAAAAATCTGGGCATGATATCCTCCGGTTTTGAAAGTGTCTTAATTGAATACGCCATAGGGAGGGCAACTCCCTCAGTCAGCTCTTCTTGCTTCGCAAGAAGGTCTGACAGCTCCCTCGGGGAGGGAGCCTTGGTTTTTCCCGGTTCGTTCAGCGAGATGGCGAAATTAGCCTCCCTCCTTGAGGGAGGTGGCACGGCGAAGCCGTGACGGAAGGAGTCCGCGGCGATGCTGCGATTATTTTCAATCTGCCCTGCGGGACGGGAGGAATGAAATCCCGCCTGCGGCGGGATGAAATCCTGCCTTTGGCAGGATGAAATACTCCGCTTCGCGGCGTATGAAATCCCGCTTCGCGGGGTTGAGAAACGGGGACTGACGCGAGGCGTCAGTCCCCGTTTCTCAGAGCGGGCTTGTAAGCCGGGTTCTGTACGCGCAAAGCGCGTGACTGCCATCTATCTGCGGCGCGCGTTGCCGCGCGTCTGTGTGCCACCTGCGGATATGCCGGACCGGCACCGCGCCTGCCTCGGGGGTCCCCGGCGAACCGCGGTTCGCGGGGAACGGCGGCGCGACTCCGCATACGGTGTTGCTCCGGATAGGGTTTACATTTGCACGCAGTCGCCTGCCGTGCCGGTGAGCTTTTACCTCGCCTTTCCATCTGTACCGTCCGGCGGCAGAGCCGCCGTCTTGGGTAGGCTATTTCTGTTGCACTTTCCCGGGAGTCGCCTCCGGCGGACGTTATCCGTTATCCTGTCCTGTGGAGCCCGGACTTTCCTCACGCCGGCGCCTTTCGGCGTCCGGCACGCGGCAGTCCCACCCGCTCGAGTCAATTATATATTGATGATGAGTTTTTGTCAAGCAAAGCGGAATTCACACAAAGTTGTTGTTTATTTCCTGACTGTGAGTTATAATAAAAAGAACGAAAGAAAACCAATCCCGGAGACGGCAGATGAGCAAAAAGAAAAAGAAGAACGCGAAAAAGAATAACGCCGCCGCAGCGGGACCTTCCCCCGAAAAGATCGCAGAGGCGGCCGCGGCCCCCGAAGAGGCCGCCGAACCGGAAACGGAGCAGGCAGCGGAAGAGGCCGCTGCGATCGTACCGGAGCCCGAACCGGAAACCGAGCCCGAACCGGAAACCGAGCCGGAACCCGAACCGGAGCCGGAAACCGAGCCGGAACCCGAACCGGGACCGGAGCCCGAAGACGACGGCTACGACGCGGTCCTCTCGCGCCTCAGGGCGGAGGACATCAAAGACTGCGGATTCACGTCTTCTCTCCCCAAAAGGGGAGGGGTCTTTTCGCTGATCCTTTATTTCGTTTTCATCGGCGTTTTCATCGTCTCAGCGTTCCTTCTGGCTAAAAATATATACGCCAAATACAGAGGCGGTCAGATCTACGGCGAGATCGCCGATATGTTCGAGGGCGGCGGCGAAGAACGCGCCGCTTACAGGATCCCCGGCACGACGCTGACGCTCGGGGAACTGATCGAAAAAGGCGGTTCATCGTCGGTCGCGGGAGGGGAGGAACTCGCCCGCATCCGCGCGTCGCTTTCCTCTCTTTCGCAGACAAATCCCGACACGTACGGGTGGATAACGATACCCGGAACGGTCGTCAACTATCCCGTCGTCCGCGGAGCGGACAACGACTGGTATCTCGACCACGCCTACACGGGAGACTCGCTGCCGGTCGGCTCCATCTTCGCCGATTTCAGAACGGCGGACTCCGTGCTCGACAACTTTAATCTCGTGATCTACGGTCACAACGTGAACGACGGGTCGATGTTCGGTTCGCTTTCGGATCACTTCGCCGATCAGGAGTTCTTCGATTCGTGCCGCATCTACCTTTACACGCCCGACGGCATCTTCGTATACCGTCCGTTCTCGGTCCACGAGCCGGATGAGGATTCCGGCTTCATCAAAACGTGGTTCAGCGGCTCCGACGACTATCTCGCGTTTCTGAAATGGCTGACCGACGACTCGTACCTCAAGGCGACCGATTTCACACCCGACGCGACGACGAGGGTGATCACGCTTTCCACCTGCACGGGCAGAGGACACGAACAGCGTTTCGTCGTCCACGCGGCGCTCGTGTCGTCCGTCACGGACTGAGGCGCCTATGGGAACCGTGCTTGACGTACTCGCGTGTCCCGTCTGCTCGGGCCGCATGATCATTAAGGAAAAAAGTCTCGTCTGCGAGGCGGGACACTCTTACGATATAGCGTCTTCCGGATACGTCAACCTTCTGCCTCCGGGCAGGAAGAACAACGCGGTGACCGGAGACCGCCGCGATCTCGTCAGGGCGAGAAGCCGGTTTCTCGGTACGGGTCTGTACGACGTTCTGTCCGACGCCGCGGCGGAGCTCGTTCTTCACGCTCTTTCGGGCAAGGATCCGGTCTTCGCCGATTTCGGATGCGGCGAGGGGTATCACACGTGCCGCATTGCGGAGGCGGTGAGAGACGGCCTCGGCGCCGTCGCCGCCGTCGGGATCGACGCGTCGAAATACGCCGCGGAGGCGGGAGCAAAACGCGCGGCGCGCGCAGGCTTTCCGTCCTTTGCGGGAAGCGGCGACTGCGGTCTCGGCTTCGTCGCCGGCAACTTCTTCACCCCGCCGGTCGCCGACGGCTCGCTCTCGTGCGTCGTATCCATGTTCGCGCCCGTCGCGTACGGCGCGTGTCTTCGCACGCTGCGCCCGGACGGCTCGCTCGCCGTTCTGTTTCCGGGACCCGATCATCTGATCGAGCTGAGAGAGGCTATCTACCCCGAGGTGAAAAGAGCGGAGCGGTCGCTTGACCCGCCGCAGGGATTCCGCAAGGCGGAAATATTTGAAAAGAAATACAAGGCGCACCTCAGCGGCGCGGACGCGCTCTCCGACCTTCTCGGCATGACGCCGTTCGGGTGCCGCGCGCCGGAAGAGGCGAGAAAGAGAGCGCTTGACTCGGGACTCGGGTCCGTCACCGTCGACGTGACCGCCGTCCTTTTGATACGTGAATGATTCAGGAGACCGCAACCTTATGAAACTGTCCGTCGTAATACCCGCATATAACGAAGAATCCGCCGTAAGGAATACGGCGGATGAACTCGTCGACGCCCTCGACGGGTATCTCGGCGCGCGGATCGACGGCTACGAGGTCGTCATCTCAAACGACGGATCGACCGACTCGACGGCGCGGATCGTCGAAGATTTTGCGGGCGCGGGGAAATACCGCTTCGTCCGTCTCGTAGGAGACGAAGTGAACCGCGGCAAGGGAGCCGCCGTCAGGCGCGGCGTCCTCGCCTCGGACGGCGATATCGTCCTTTTCACCGACTGCGACCTCGCGTACGGAACTGACGTGATCGGCGAGGCGCTCGACCTGTTCCGAAAGACGGGCGCGGACGCCGTGATCGGCTCGCGCGCGATCCACCCGAAGGGATACGAAGGATATACGGCGATCCGCAAGGCGGCGTCGAAGATCTATCTGAAGACGCTCGCGCGTTACGCCGGCTTCTCGCTCAGCGATTCCCAGTGCGGATTCAAGGCGTTTCGCGGCGATCTCTGCCGCCTCATATTCTCGTCCTGCACGACGGACGGCTGGTCGTTCGATTTCGAGGTGCTGATGAGGGCGAAAAGATCCGGCGCGAAGATCGAAGAGATGCCCGTTAAGGTGCTCCGCCACGGCAACTCGCGCATCCGCCTCGTCCGCGACAGTCTCAAAATGCTCGGAGACGTACGCCGTCTCAAAAAGACGCTCGCCGCGGAAGAAAAGGGCCGTCAGGCGTAAAAATCGTGTTTTCCTATGGAAAAAGCGAACGCGCGGTTGTTTTTGATCCAGAAGCTCTCGGCGATGCTCTCGTTCATGAAAAACAGGATATCGCCGCTCGTTCTGTAACCCTCGAGACACATTTTCGCGGCGCGGACGCTGTCGGGACCGGGATCGCAGTATACCGTACCGCTTCCCGCGGGAGTGAACTGCACTCCGTTCTGCCGGTCGAAGATGACCCCGTAGATAGTATCGGGATAGTCGGGCGAGGCGACGCGGTTCAGAATGACCGTTCCGACGGCGAGCTTGCCCTCGAGGGGTTCTCCCTCCGCCTCCGCGGAGATGATCCGCGACAGCCAGAAGACCTCGTCCTCCGCGTAAGTTTCCCCCGCGGAGCGGAACGGCTCGCCGCGCGAGAGCAGCGCGACGCGCGTTCCCTCGACCCATCTCACCGAATAACCGAAAAAGGCGGCGAGAGGACGCAGAGGCACGAATATCCTGCCGCCCGTCTCGAACACGCCGAACGCGCAGGGAAGGACTCTTCCTCCCGCCTCGATATAGGGGTCGCCCGCGCGAGTTGAAACCGTCATCCCGCGCCAGGTGACCGTCGCCGTTCCCGAGGCCGCGTTCCATCCGACGCGCGCGCCGGCGAAACGCTCCGCGAACTGCCTGAGCGATACGTACGTCGTCCCCGGCAAAAGGAACGTGTCGCAAAGCTGAAGAGAGCCGTCGACGAATATCCGGACCTCGTTTCCCGCCGCCGACGAAGTCAGAGCGGCGGGAGCGGCAATCATGAGAGCCGCGATCGCGGCGCACAGAACTTTCCTTGCTTTCATTTTACGATTCTCCTTATCGATACCGCGGGGTCTCCCCGCGTTTGATAGATTATTCTATCATCCGGACCGATCTTATTCAACGGACAAATATTTCCGTAAGGGAGCAGACCGCCATGAAAAACCGATTGAAGATCACCGCGCTGATCCTGGCGCTGCTTTGCGCGGCGTCCCTTTTCAGCGCGTGCTCATACCCGGGATCCGAAGAGACGGAGACTGATCCCGCGACCGCCTCCCCGACCGAGACGGAGAAGAGACGCGATCCCGTGAGGATCCACGCGTACGACCCGGACAACGTGATCCGCGCGAAGGCGTATCTCGAAGAGGCGCCGGGCGGCGACCTCGGCGGGATGGATATCTTCATCTCCGGTCCGTCCGCGGGGATGCTCTCGCCCGACGGAGCGACTTATATATCGAAGGAGATTTCGGACCGCAACCGCGCCGTCGAAGAAAAACTCAACGTCAGACTCGACTTCTCGGAGGCCGCGGCAAGCGAGATGCTCGCGGACGCCGCGGCGTCCGTCGCGTCGGGAATGTATTACACCGACGTGATGACGGTCCCGCTCGGGAACGTCGGCGCGTTTTTCGCCTACGGATGTCTTTCCAACCTCGAATCGATGCCGTATCTCGATCTGTCCGCGCCGTATTTCAACGGCAGGTCGGTGACGGCTCTTTCGCCGGGCAATTGGTGTCTCGGCTTTATCTCCGACGCGTACCCCGTTCTCCGCGAGACGCCCGCGCTGTTTTACAACCGCGCGATCGAGGGGGACGACCCGGGGATGCTCGAGAGAGCTGCGAAGGACGGGACGCTGACGTGGGATCTCGTTTTTGCGTCGGCTGAGACGAATATCTCCCTGCTCGGCGACGGCGCTTTCACCTTCAGCGTCGGGAATCCCGCGGCGACCCTTCCGCAGACCGTCTTTCTCAGCGGAACGGGAAGGGTTATCACGACGGCTCCGCCCGTCCCGACCGTGGCGTTCGCCGCCGAATGGCTCGCTCCGTCGTCGGCGGTGACTTCGAAGATATCGGGATCGTCTCCCGCGAAGGACGAGGGAGCGGAGCTGTTCAAAAACGGGAAAGTCGCTTACCGGATCGAATACGTGAAAAACGCCGCGGCGATGAACGGCGAAACGACGGAATTCGGCGTCGTGCCGCTTCCGAAGATCACGGCGGAGGGCGAATACCGCGCGCTCGTGTCGCCTTACTGCCCCGTCTTCACGGTGATAGCGGGGACGCAGAACAGCGAGGAGATCTCGCTCGTCCTGACGGCTCTTTCCGCCGCTTCGTACGGCGTGATACCGGAGCACTTCGTCGACGAGATCATCGTCACGGAGATGAGAGACGACAAGTCGGGCGATATGCTCGACCTGATCTCGAAAACGGCTGAGTTCGACCTGTCCTCGGCGATCTCGGGAGCGTCCGTTCCCGTAGGCGAGACGGTGAACTATATCGGTCAGGCCGTCTCAGGCGCGGGCGGCGACTTCGCCGCGCTCGCCTCCGCCGCAAACGCGGCGCTCGCCGATCTTTTCGGATGATCCGACAATATTGACAATATAAAGAAAGGACGAATATGAGAAAAACAAGGCTTTTGACGCGCGCGGCTGCGCTGTTGCTCGCGCTTATCGTTGCGGTTCCCGCTTTTTCGGCGCTCGCCTCCGCGGAGGCAGTTTACACGGACAGCGGATACAAGTCGCTTCCCAAACTGACGCCTTACGATATTTGGAAGCTCGTCAATGAAACGCCGCTTTACTGGCTGGAAGAGCAAAAAGTATTTGACGTCAACCCTTCGATCAAGGCTCCGTACTCCGCGGGCAAGGTGAAGGATCAGGTGCTGAACGACGTGACGGAGCGTCTGAATATGCTCCGCCGTCTGGCAGGGATCGATCCGGTCACGGCTGACCCTGCGCTGTGCGAATCTGCGCAGTACGGCGCCGTCCTTATGGCGGCGTCGGAGTTCAGCCACACGCCCGCCAAACCGGCCGATATGGACGAAGCATTCTACAAGAAGGGTTACTCGGCGACAAGCTCCGGCAACATCTACATGGGTAAATACCTGATGGGGACGCCCGCGGGATTCATGGAGGATTCCGATCCCACGAACATAGACAGTCTCGGGCATCGCAGATGGCAGCTCAATCCCTCGCTCGGAAAAGTCGGATTCGGATTCGCGTACAGGAACGGCAGACCGTTTACCGCGGAAAAGGTATTCGACCGCAGCGCGGAAGTCAAGGACTATGATTTCATCTCATGGCCTTCCTCCGGCCATTTTCCGACGGGCGAGTGGTTCGAAGAGGAAACCGCGTGGAGCGTAACGCTCAACCCGGGGAAATATCTGAAGCCTGACCGGAGTCAGGTCAAAGTGACGCTTACAAAGACGGCGACCGGTCAAAAATGGAGTTTCTCCGCGGCTTCCTCGAACGGCTATTTCAACGTTGAAAATTCGTCGTACGGGGTATCGAACTGCATCATTTTCCGCCCGGAATCCGTCGGGGAATACAAAGGCGAATATTCCGTGACGGTAACGGGGCTGAACGACCGCGACGGCGGCTCGGCCTCCGTATCTTTCAGGGTCAGCTTCTTCGACTGCGATTCCGCCCTTACGGAGGATCACAGGTACGCCGCGTCAGTCGTAACCCCCACGTGCACGAAGAGGGGCTATACCTCCCATACCTGCTATCTCTGCGGCTTCGGTTACGCGAATAATTACGTCGACGCGCTCGGCCACGACTTCGGCCCCGACTGGAAAGCGGAAAAATGCCTTCGCTGCGGCGCGGACAACAATACCGTAGCGGGCTTCAAAGACGTCACGACGGACGATTTCTTTGCTGATCCCGTCGCCTGGGCGGTCGAAAAGAAGATCACCGCGGGAACGGGCAAAAACACGTTCTCGCCCGAGGAGGGCTGTACCCGCGGTCAGGTCGTCACGTTCCTGTGGCGCGCGGCGGGCGAGCCCGAACCTGTCGGATCTGACAATCCCTTCCGCGACGTGAAAGAGGGCGAATACTATTACAAAGCGGTCCTCTGGGCGGTAGAGAAGGGGATCACGACCGGAACGGGAAAGAATACGTTCTCTCCGAACGAAATCTGTACCCGCGGTCAGATCGTCACGTTCTTATGGCGTTCCGCGGGGCAGCCCGAACCGTCGGAAAAGAGCAACCCGTTTTCCGACGTAAAGAGCGAAGACTACTTCTATAAAGCCGTCCTTTGGGCGGTCGAAAAGAAGATCACCCTCGGCACGGACGCGGATCACTTCAGTCCGTCCGACACGTGTACCCGCGGGCAGGTCGTTACTTTTCTGTTCCGCGATATGGGATAAATAAAAAAAGGGCTCTCGCGAGCCCTTTTTTGAATGGACAATGGACAACGTACAATGGACAATTGTTGTTGAAAAATCGCCCGTGCGATTTTTCTTCCTTCATTGTCAATTGTCAATTGTCAATTGTCAATTGTCAATCAGATCTCTTCAAATATGATCTCCGCTTCGGCGTTCACTTCGCCGGATTCCTTGACCGATCTTACGTAATGCACGCCGTCGAGTTCGCCGTGGTAGACCTTGAGCGTGCAGCCGAGCGGCGCCTCCGAACGGAAACTTATCCCCATAGACACGGCGCGGCGGCCCTTCATCGGCGCCGCCCATCCGCAGAGGAAATCGGGGTATTTCGTGTTGTTCATGTGGCCGTTCACGTCGACGTCGGCGTATTCGACCTTCCTCTCGCCCGCGAGGCGCAGGGACACCTCGTCCGGTACGCGGATGCGCGCCGGCGCGTCGAGCTCGAGCGGTTCGTCTCCGCCGTACGAGAAATCGACCTCGCTGACGCGGTATATCTTGCGATTTTCGATACCGACCAGCGCCCAGCAGGTGGCGGCCTCCGCCATTATCATTCCGTCTTTTTTGATCCTGAAGCACCTGTTGAAGATCGCGCCCTTCGACGGCGTCGTCCACGTTTCCGATTCGATCACGTCGTGCGCGCGGAGCGGGTTGTAGAGGGAAAGGCGCAGGCGCGATACGACGAACGCGAGTCCGCGGTCGAGAAGTTCCCGGTACGACGGGCCCTCTCCCTCCATCTGGCAGTTCGCGGTGTCCTGCATATAGCGCAGAACGCCCGACGCGCTGACGGCGTCGTTGACGTCGGCGTCGTTCGCGTTGATCTTGTAAGTTTCAACCCATTTCATAGTTTTCTCCAAAACTCCGAGGAACGCGAGCCGCGTCCCCCGGAGTCAGCTTGTTTTTTTCTTGATTTACTCAGAGAGAATTTGCGGAGCCGAGCACGCAGTCGATCTTGTGAAGGACCATCTTCTTGACCTCTTCACGCGCGACTGAGAGATATCCTCTCGGGTCGAAGATCTCCGGGGACGCCTTGAGGACGCGGCGGATGCCGGCGGTCATCGCGAGGCGGATGTCGGAGTCGATGTTGATCTTGCAGACCGCGAGCTTCGCGGCGTGGCGGAGCATATCCTCCGGAACGCCCAGAGCGCCGTCGAGCTTGCCGCCGCACTCGTTGATCTCGTCGACGAGCTCGGGAATGACGGACGAAGCGCCGTGCAGAACGATCGGGAATCCGGGAAGGATCTCCATGATCCTCTCGAGGATGTCGAAGCGGAGCTTCGGCTCGGTACCGGGCTTGAACTTGTACGCGCCGTGGCTTGTGCCGATGGCGATCGCGAGGGAGTCGACGCCGGTGCGGGAGACGAATTCCTCGACCTCCTCGGGGCGGGTGTAGGAGGAATCCTCGGCCTTGACCTTGACCTCGTCCTCAACGCCCGCGAGTCTTCCGAGCTCGCCTTCAACGACGACGCCCTTATCGTGAGCGTACTCGACGACTTTCTTCGTCAGGGCGACGTTCTCCTCGAACGGATGATGCGAACCGTCGATCATGACGGAGGTGAAGCCGGAGTCGATGCACGACTTGCAGATCTCGAAATCCGCGCCGTGGTCGAGATGGAGCGCCAGATCGATGCCGGTGTCCTCGACCGCCGCGTTCGCGAGAGCGCGCAGATATACGGGTTTCGCGTACTTTCTCGCGCCCGCCGATACCTGAAGAACGACGGGAGTCTTTCTCTCCGCGGCCGCCTCGGTGATCGCCTGGATGATCTCCATGTTGTTGATGTTGAAAGCGCCGATGGCGTAGCCGCCTTCGTACGCTTTGCGGAACATTTCTTTCGTCGTAACGAGTGCCATTTTTTCGTCCCTTTCATATTTGTAAGCCGTCACCCGACTTAAATTTTTACAGATATATTTTATCCCACGCGGGCGGAAAAATCAACCGTTTCCGCCAATTTTTTCAGGGCTCGCAGCCCCCTTTTCAAGGTATCGGTAAAACTGCATAAAACGGAAAGAAAATCTTGCCTTGATTGTTATATTATGCTATAATAAAAAATGAAAATGACCGCCTCCCGCGGGGAGACGGATTAAAAGGCTGAAAGGAAGAAAGACATGGCGAAAAGCAGACTGATAGGCGATTACCCCGTTATCGGTATCCGTCCGACGATCGACGGACGCCGCGGCGCCCTCAGAGTGAGAGAGTCGCTTGAAGACCAGACCATGAACATGGCGAAGGCGGCGGCGAAACTCTTTGAGGAGAACATAAAATACTCGAACGGCGAACCCGTAAAGGTCATCATCGCCGACACGACGATAGGACGCGTCGCGGAGAGCGCGGCGTGCGCCGACAAGTTCAGGAAGGCGGGCGTCGACATCACGCTCACCGTCACCCCCTGCTGGTGCTACGGCTCCGAGACGATGGACATGGATCCCGACACCATCAAGGGCGTATGGGGCTTCAACGGAACCGAGAGACCCGGCGCCGTCTACCTCGCTTCCGTTCTCGCGACTCACGCGCAGAAGGGTCTTCCCGCGTTCGGCATCTACGGTCACGACGTTCAGGATATGGACGACGCGTCGATCCCCGCCGACGTTGAGGAAAAACTTCTCCGCTTCGCGCGCGCGGCGGTCGCCTGCGCGACGATGAGAGGCAAATCGTACCTGCAGATCGGCTCGATCACGATGGGCATAGGCGGCTCGATCATCGACTCCAAGTTCATCGAGGACTACCTCGGAATGAGAGTCGAGTCCGTCGACGAGGTCGAGATCATCCGCCGCATGAGCGAGGGCATCTACGACGAGGCGGAGTATCAGAAGGCGCTCGCTTGGACGAAGGCGAAGTGCAAAGAGGGCTTCGACAAGAACCCGCCGGAGCTCCGGAACACCAGAGAAGTAAAGGACGAGCAGTGGGAGTTCGTCGTCAAGATGATGGTCATCATCAAGGACCTCATGAACGGCAACCCGAATCTGCCGAAGGGAAGAGAAGAAGAGGCGGTCGGCCACAACGCCATCGCCGCCGGCTTCCAGGGTCAGAGACAGTGGACCGACTTCTACCCGAACTGCGACTTTGCCGAATCGCTCCTCAACACGTCGTTCGACTGGGACGGCGTCAGAGAGCCGTACATCCTCGCCACCGAGAACGACGTGCTGAACGGTCTCGGCATGCTCTTCATGAAGCTGCTCACGAACCGCGCTCAGATCTTCGCGGACGTCCGCACCTACTGGTCGCCCGAAGCCGTCAAGCGCGCGACCGGATACGATATCGAAGGCAAGGCGAAGGAAGCGGGCGGATTCATTCACCTCATCAACTCCGGCGCGGCGTGCCTCGACGCCTGCGGCGAAGTCAAAGACGAAAACGGCAACCCCGTCATGAAGCCGTGGTACGAGATGACCGACGCGGACTGCGACAAGATACTTGAGGCGACGACGTGGAATCCCGCCGACCTCGGCTACTTCCGCGGCGGCGGCTACTCCTCGCGTTTTGCAACGAGAGCCGAAATGCCCGCCACGATGATCCGTCTGAATCTGGTCGACGGTCTCGGACCGATGCTCCAGATCGCGGAGGGCTGGACCGTTCATCTGCCCGAAGAGGTCAACGATATCCTCTGGAAGAGAACGGACTACACGTGGCCCTGCACGTGGTTCGCACCGCGCACCACGGGCGAGGGAGCGTTCAAGACCGCATACGACGTGATGAACAACTGGGGCGCGAACCACGGCGCGATCAGCTACGGCCATATCGGCGCGGACCTCATCACGATGTGCTCGATGCTCCGCATCCCCGTCGCGATGCACAACGTCCCCGAGGACAAGATCTTCCGTCCGGCGGCATGGAACGCGTTCGGAATGTGCAAAGAGGGCGCGGACTTCAGAGCTTGCGCCAACTACGGCCCGCAGTTCAAGAAGACCAGATAAGTATTATCCGAAAGGGGACGCTTCGCGCGTCCCCTTATGCGTTCAGGCAACCGTGAAAGGAGAAATATAATGAAAAAACTCGCGTTTGTTCTTGCTATCCTCCTGATCCTGCTCTGCTCGTGCAGGTTTATCCCGGGGCCGCGCGAGACGGAAACCGGGACGGAGTCCGTCGCGACCGAATCCGAGACCGAGACGGAAACCGAACCCGAGACCGAGCAGGCGACCGAGACTGAAACAGAGCCGGCGACCGAACCCGCAGATACGACTCCGTCGATCACGCCGGATCCCGAAGGCGACGCCGCGGCGTACGCGAAGATCGCCGCCAAAGCGGAGGACGACGTACGCTTCCGTTTCGTCAAGGCGTATATCGACGGCGACGGGGAAGAGATGGTCCGGACGCTCTGGGAGGTCGATTATTTTCCCGGGGGAGCCGCGGGATTCTCGGACTGGGTGAAGGCGTTCGAGGAATACAGGGGGTCGTTTGAGATCACCCGCTACGACGCGTTCGACGGGACGGAGACCAACGAGTACGGCGCCGAAGAGGAGAGAGTCGTGTTCACGTTTTCCGTTTACGAGACCGGCAACGATAAAGTTCCCGTCGGCGAAAAAGAGATGATCATAACGGGCAGCTATATGGACGGAACCGTCTGGGTGACGGTCCCCGCGATAGCCGAAAAGAACGCGGCGCTCCGGTCGCTGATCCCGAGCGACGCCGACCTTCTCTGGTGGGCGATCCCGATCTACGGCATGATCGCAGACGGGTATACCGACGGCTGGGACCGCGATATGGTCGTTATGGATACGGTCTTTTTGACGGTCCCGGATCACGATTACACGAACGGCGCGCCCGGAATGACCGCGGATCAGCTGAGGAACGCGGCGAAGGAGCTGTTCGGGATAAGCGCGTTCAACCTGACCGAGCCCGCCGCCTACGTCGGCGACGACGGACTGTATCACGTCGGCGGCCACGGCGGTATATCGAGCTTTTACGAGGTGCTCTCCGCGGAAAAGGACGGCGACGGATTTATCGTCAGGATGAGGCTTTTCGCCGACAAGGCGTACCTCGTCCCGTCCGACGAGTACGAGATCAGGATCAAGCCGTCGAGCGGCCTTTACGACTGGGTCTTCGATTACGTGAAGGTCCTCGAGCACGGGGAAATATCGCCCTACTTCTTTGAGAACTGAACGTAATGGGAATGAAGTCGCCCTCTGCGAGGGCTAATGAAGGAATGAAGACGCTCCGCTGTTGAAGACGCTCCTTCGGAGCTAATTGAGATACGGGGCGACTTCGCTTCATTAGGCGACGCAGTTGCCGTCTTCATTAGTGAGCGAAGCGAACGACTTCATTAGGGCACCGGGGTTCCCCAAAGCGAACATGTGAGCTTTGGGGGTTCGCGGAAAGCCCGTCTTCATTAAACTCCCGTTCCCTTATTCTATGGTTTAAACGTTTACATATCATCGGAGGTCGTTATATGCGTAACGATCAGCTATCTGTTCAAACAATGGATTTTGCTGTTCAAATCATAAATCTCGTAAAAGACCTTAAATCCAAGCACGAAACGGTGATTTCAAATCAAATCGGTCGGTCAGGCACTTCTATAGGCGCAAATCTCCGTGAAGCGCAGTATGCTCACAGCAAACCTGATTTTATTTCAAAACTGCAAATTGCCTTGAAAGAAGCAAACGAAACGGGCTATTGGCTCGAATTGCTGTTTAAGACCGGCTATATAGACGAACAGTCATTTAAAACCTTCGATTCCGCCTGTACAAGCATCCGCGTTATGCTTATCTCCTCGATCAATACGGTAAAGGATAACCGGTGATAACAAATGTTCATTTTGAATTGTAGGATAAAGAATGAAACAATCAAAAAACGCGAATATTTGTTATTTGACGTTTCGGAAGAACTGATGAACTTTAGAGCGTTTTTGAATCAATTATCGGAAGAGAATATCTCGGCAATAATACTTTCCGATCGTATGTCAAAGCAAACAACGATCTTAAAGAAGGGCATCAAAGATACTTTTTCTGACGGTAAACTAGTTTGCAGCGTCGATACAATGAGAGTAATAATAAATATGATCGATGATTGTCTTGCAGATAAAGCTTTTCCCGGATATCATTTTGATTACGAAACAAATAATAAAGTTGACGTGACTTTTTTGCTTAGAGGAGAATAAAGTAAACTGTTCTTTTGCCCTGACAATCGAGATTACCTTGAAACTAAAAACAGACTGATTCTTCGTCAGTCTGTTTTTATTCGAATGCACGCTTTTGTGGGAACTCAATGAAGACGGGCTTTCCGCGAACCCCCAAAGCTCACATGTTCGCTTTGGGGAACCCCGGCGCCCTAATGAAGTCGTTCGCTTCGCTCACTAATGAAGACGGCAACTCCGTCGCCTAATGAAGCGAAGTCGCCCCGTTTCAGAGTTAGCCATTGCAGAGGGCGGCTTCATTAGCGGAGTGTCTTCATTTCTTCATTAGCCCCGAATGGGCGACTTCATTTCGGAGCGGAAGTCCTTATTTTATCGGTTTTTCTTTATTTTCACCGTCGCGGATATATCGATCCGGTCGAAGGTGATCTTAACTTTTCCGTCTTCGTATTTCACGACGGCTTTTGCTTCGCCCGCGGGCAGGATCTCGACGTTCGGCTCACCGACGGCCTTCACGGTCACGTTGACGCCGCAGAGCGGCGGGATCCGGTCGTAATTCCTCACGCACTTTACGCGGTGGTCGCCCGCCGTGTTCGTGACGGTGACGAACAGGTCGCCGTCTTTTTCCGTGACGGCGAGCTCCGCGTACGGATCGCCGTCGGCAAGCGCGAGCGGTTCGACGCCGAGGGACGAGACGACCGAGCGCAGCGCGCGTCTCAGGCCGCAGCTCGTATGCGACTCGTAAGTCCTTGCGAAATCGAAGCAGAAGAGCGCCGCGCCGTCTTTTCTGACGCAGACGGGGAACGGCTCGCCGAACATGAAATCGTCGTCGTACGCCGAAAGCAGCGCGTCGCCCGGGACGGACAGAAGCGGCGTTTGTTCTCCGACGACGCCCTCCCCGTCGGAGACGAAGAAGGGCGCGTCCTCCGACCGGGGCGATACGTCGGCGAAAAACCGGACGGCGTCGCGGTCGACGAGGAGACGGCCGCCGCGGGCGGCGAATCTTTTGAGCAGATCGACCGTGCCGGGACGGAACGACGGCTGACTCGGGACGGCGAGAAGTTTTATCCTGTCGGGGATCTCCCCGTCCGCCTCAAAGACGGCGTCGGGAGAGTATCCCGACTCGCACAGCGTCGTCAGCCACGCGATAGACGACACGTCGAGCACCTTGAAAAGGGCGGGCTCGTCCGGCCCCGTGCGTACGTCGGGCACGAGGACTCCGACGTCGGAGCAGGGAACGGAGCCGTGCAGAAACTCTCTTTTCCGTGCAAACTCCGCGACGGCCGCCCACCTCGGGAAAGCCCACCTCTGCGCGGCTCCGCCGCGGCCGCCCTGCTCGTTGTAGAGCTGGATCCCGCCTCCGAGAGCGACGACGAGCGCCGCCTCCTGACAGAGCTGGCCCGCTTCCTTCATCGTGCTGACGCCCTCGAATCCGTTCGCGCCCGAGGAACCCCACGACAGCAGATCCCACGGCAGCCCGCGGGCGGCGAGGTGTCTGCCGCCCTCCCGCGCGCTGAAGGGCGAGAAGTTCGGAGAGAAATCGCCCGACAGAAACGGGGGTCGTACGGTCATCTTTTCGGGCATATAGTGCGAGTAAAGCCAGTTGCTCGTTACCTCGAAGCCGTCGGTTCCCGCCTCCCCGATATACCGGGCGACGTAGTCGCGGAAGCCCTGACGGCAGAACTCGCGGTAATCCGCGTATCCGTCCTCTCCCGGGCGCGGGGGCTCCTTCCCCGTCGCCGCGCGGTACGCGTCGAGAGCGTACGGGGAGAAGTCGACGAACGACGCCCAGCACTCGCCGTCGACCCACGCGCCGTCGAAGCCGTAAACGTCGCGCAGCTCTTTCAGCTGCGGGATGAGTATTTTATCCTTGTACGGGGAGAAAACGGACATATACGAGTCGCTGACGGCTCCGTTTTCGTCGACGACCGCCCAGTCGGGGTGATCCTTCGCCGCCTGCTCGTCGTAAACGCCCGAGTGGTGCGCGTAAAGGGCGATCCCGCGCTCGCGCGTCATTTTTCTGAGTATCGCCGCCATATCGTGAAGGATCGTCCGCGCAGGCGTCCCGACTTTCGTCGGATACGACGAGATCCCGGGGTGTCCCTTCGTGTCGCACTGTACGTAGTCGGGCTTTATGAGGTCGAGACACTCCTCGAACGATCCGGGGTCGAAGACCTTCGCGACGGTATCCTCGGCGCACGCGTGAAAATCGAAATGCAGACCGAAAAACAGATCTTTCCTTTTTGCCATACGGTCCCTCCGTGCTTTTTTCTTCATTTTACCACTTCACGGACAAATTGGCAACGAGACGGTGAAAACGGCGATTTTAGGCGCCTTTTTTCTTGACTGCGTATATAATTCTGTGGTATTATAATATTTTAGTAAAGATAAAGAAGAGGACCCTGCCATGAGCTCGTTTTTTCTCGGCGATATGTGGAACAAAATGGCGGCGGAGCACAAGCCGGAGCTGTCTTTTTCACGCTCGGGGATGACCTTTGACGCGTGGCGCGAGAAGGCGCTCGCCAAACTCACCGAACTGCTCGGACCCGAGCCGGAGCCGGTCCCTCTCTGCCCCTCAGTCGAGAGCGAAGAGGACCTCGGCGACGTTCTCCGCCGGCGCGTGATCCTTCACACCGACGCCTACACGCTTCTGCCGTGCTGGGTAACCGTCCCCAAAGAGCGGAACGGCAAAGCTCCCGCGATCCTCTGCTCGCACGGCCACGGACCGTTCGGCAAGAACTCCGTCGCCGGCATCCGCTCCTCGCCCGAGGCGATCGCGGATATCGAGGGCAGCAACTACGATTTCGGCCTTCAGATGGCGCGCGAGGGCTTCGTTACGCTCGCACCCGATCTGCGGGGATTCGGCGAGCGGCGCGACCCTTACGATCCGATCCCGAACAGAGACCTCTGCAACGTGAACTTCATCAAAGGCGCGCTCTTCGGGATCTACCCGATGACGCTCAACATATTCGATTTCAGACGCTGTATCGACTACCTCGAAGGGCTCCCCGAGGTCGACGGAGCCCGGATCGGCATGATGGGCCTGTCGCAGGGCGGCACGATGACGACGTTCACAACGGCGGTCGAGCCGCGCATCAGGGCGTGCGATATCATCGGCTACGTAAACCCGTTCTCGGGATTCGCCGTCCGCGACGGCAACTTCTGCGGCTCGCAGATCGTCCCGAGGATATATAAATACTTCGATACGTTCGATATCGCGGGCCTCATCGCCCCGCGCCCGTGTCTTATGGAGATGGGACAAAACGACGACTGCTTCCGCTTCGACGAGCTTTACCGCGGCTATGAAGAAACGAGGACAATCTACGGGGCGGCGGGAGTCCCCGACCTGATAGAGGCGGACGTCCACCCGGGCGGCCACGCCTACTCAGGCGCAAAAGCGCCCGGATTCTTTAAAAAATACTTGTAAAACAGGAGATAAAAACATGAAGATCATCATCAGCAAGGATTCAAAGGAACTCGGTCGTAATTCCGCCGACTTCGTCGCGGAAAAGATAAACGCGGCGATCGCGGATCACGGCCTTTGCCGCATCGTTCTCTCGACGGGAGCGTCGCAGCTTCCCACGTTCGAGGAACTGATAAAGCGCGACGTCGACTGGTCGCGCGTCGAGATGTACCACCTCGACGAGTACGTCGACCTGCCCGAAACTCATATCGCGAGCTTCCGCAAATATCTGAAAGAGAGATTCACCTCCAAAGTCGCCCTGAAGGACGCGCACTTCGTCGACGGCACGCCCGAGGGGATCGCGGCGCTGACGGAGTCGCTCCGCTCCGCGCCGATCGACGTCGGACTCATCGGCATAGGCGAGAACGCGCACATCGCGTTCAACGATCCGCCCGCCGACTTCGACACCAAAGAGGCGTACATCGTAGTAAACCTCAACGACACGTGCAAGCGCCAGCAGGTAAGAGAAGGCTGGTTCGCCACCGTCGACGACGTTCCGAAGCAGGCGGTCTCGATGACCGTTTACCAGATCCTCAAGTGCCGCGCGATCGTCTCGATCGTCCCGTACGCCGTCAAGGCGGACGCGGTGAAGAAGACGCTCGAAAACGACGCGACGAACGAGATCCCCGCGACGGTCATGAAGGCCCATCCCGACTTCACTCTCTTCGTGGACGAGGACTCCTTCTCCGGCGTCGACGAGGAGAAGATCCGTCCCGCCGAGGGATGCGATTATTCGATAGAACGCAAATAATGACCGCGGGGCGTATCCCCGGGCGCGACCGTCCGGGGGCGTCCCGTTTTGAGGAGTATAATTTTGAGGAGTATAAGATGAAAAACGTAAAAGATATCGCTTCGCGCAAGGCGCGCCCGGTCAAAGTCGTCCAGTTCGGAGAGGGCAATTTTTTGCGCGCGTTCGCCGACCGGATGATCGACGAGGCGAACGAAAAGGGGACGTTCGACGGCAATATCGTCCTCGTCAAGCCGATAGAGTACGGCTCGCTCGACGCGTTCCGCGAGCAGGACTGCTTTTACACCGTCCTGATGCGAGGCAGGGACAACGGCGAGACGGTCAACTCCCCCCGAGTCGTCACTTCCGTCTGCCGCGCGGTCGCCGCGGTCGAGGAGTACCGCGATTTCATAGACCTCGCCGGCGAGCCTGAGCTCTCCGTTATAATCTCGAACACCACCGAGGCGGGGATCGTGTTCGACGCGACCGACCGGTTCGACGCCGAGCCTCCCCTCACCTACCCCGGGAAACTGACGAAATTCCTTTATGAGAGATACGTCCGCTTCGGGGGCGATCCGTCGCGCGGCGTGATGATCCTCCCGGTCGAGCTGATCGAGGACAACGGGAAAAAGCTCAAAGAGTGCGTTTTCGGCTTAGCCGATCTCTGGGAACTGCCCGGAGATTTCAAAAAATGGCTTTCCTCCGCCTGCCTCTTCACGTCGACTCTCGTCGACCGGATCGTCACCGGGTACCCGAAGGGAGAAGGCGAGGCGGAAAAGATATGGGAAGAGCTCGGATACCGGGACCGTCTGCTCGATATCTGCGAGCCGTTCGGCCTCTGGGTGATCGAGACGGACGATATCCCGAGAGCGAAATCGGTCCTCGATCTCGAGGCGGCGGGTTTGCCCGTCGTATATACCGATAATATGAAGCCGTACCGCGAGAGAAAAGTGCGGATCCTTAACGGGGCGCACACCTCCTTCGTCCCCGCCGCGTTCCTCGCGGGCCGCAGTATCGTCAGGGAGTGCATGAGCGACCCGGTCGTCCGCCCGTTCATCGACGCGGCGGTGTACCGCGAGATCGCACCCTTCGTGAAGCTCCCGCCGGACGAAGTCAAAAAGTTCGCCGACAGCGTCTGCGAGCGGTTCGACAACCCGTTCATCGACCACGCGCTTATCTCGATCGCGCTCAACTCGGTCTCTAAATGGCGCGCGAGGGTACTGCCGAGTCTGAAAGACTTTGTCGCGGCGCGCGGGATCGCTCCGCCGTGCCTCACGATGTCGTTCGCCGCGCTGTGCGATTTTTACGCGCGCGGCGAGAAGACGGAGAACGGCTTTTACGGTACGCGCGACGCCGGGAAATACGAGATCAGGGACGATCCCGCCGTGATAGACTTCTTCGCCCGCTTCGGGAAAGAGGAGGACGTCGTTCTCCGTTTCGCGCGGAACACGGACTTCTGGGGCGAGGATCTCACGAAGATCGGCAATTTCGGTCAGGGAGTATATCTCTGGCACAAGGTGTTCACCGTCGACGGACCGGAAGCGGCGCTGAAATACGCGGTAAAGATGAACGCCGATTTCTGAGGAGAGCATATGGATCATCTGAAGATCAACGCAAAGGACAACGTCGCGGTCGCGCTGGCTCCGCTCAGAGCGGGCGAGGAGCGTCTCGGAGTCGTCCTGAAAGATGATATAAAAAGAGGGCATAAGTTCGCTCTCTCTGCGATCGCAGAGGGTGAGAACGTCATAAAATACGGCTCGCCTATCGGACGCGCCTCGGCGCCCATCGCGCCGGGCGAGCACGTTCATACCCACAACGTGAAGACGAACCTTTGCGGCGTGCTCGAATACGAATACGAGCCCGCGGCGATCCCGCCCGTCGAGGGCAGAAAAGCGACGTTCCTCGGTTTCCGCCGAAAGGACGGCAGGGTCGGTATCAGAAACGAGATCTGGATCGTCCCGACGGTCGGATGCGTGAACGAGGTCGCCGAAGCCGTCGCCGCAAAGGCACGGGAGTATATCGGAGGGTCGGTGAGCGCGGTATGCGCCTTCACCCATCCGTTCGGCTGCTCGCAGCTCGGCGACGACCATCTGAGAACGCAGAAGGCGCTCGCGGGCCTCGTCCGCCATCCCAACGCGGGCGGCGTGCTCGTCCTCGGCCTCGGATGCGAGAACAACAATATCGGGAGATTTCGCGCCGTCCTCGGAGAGACGGATCCCGAGAGGGTCCGCTTCCTGAACTGTCAGGACGTCGAAGACGAAGAGGAGGAGGCGCTCGCGATCCTGAAGGAACTGTGCGATATCGCCTCGCGCGACGAGAGGGAGGAGGCGGGCTCCGACGAGCTTGTCGTCGGTCTCAAATGCGGAGGCTCGGACGGCCTGTCCGGCATCACCGCGAATCCGTGCGTCGGCGCGTTTTCCGATCTGCTGATCGGGGGCGGCGGCTCGGCGATCCTTACGGAGGTCCCCGAGATGTTCGGCGCGGAACAGCTTCTGATGAACAGGTGCGAGAGCAGGGAACTGTTCGACCGCACGGTCGCGATGATAAACGGCTTCAAGGAGTATTTTATCCGCTACGGTCAGCCCGTGTACGAGAATCCGTCCCCCGGAAACATCGAGGGCGGGATCACGACGCTCGAGGACAAGTCGCTCGGATGTACGGAAAAATCGGGTTCGACGGCGGTGCGCGACGTGCTCGGCTACGGAGATCCCGTAAAGGTGCGCGGCCTGTCGCTGCTGAACGCGCCGGGCAATGATCTCGTCGCTTCGACGTCGCTCGCCGTATCGGGCGCGCAGCTCGTCCTGTTCACGACGGGGCGGGGGACGCCGTTCGGCTCGCCCGTTCCTACGGTCAAGATATCATCAAATTCGGCACTTGCCGAAAAGAAAAGCGGCTGGATCGACTTCGACGCCGGGATCATAACGGAGACCGGCGACGTGAAGGGGTGCGGCGAGGCGCTGTTCGAGTACGTCATGAAGCTCGCCTCGGGCGAGATCCTGACGAAAAACGAGAAAACAGGCAAGCGCGGCATCTCGATCTTCAAAGACGGAGTAACGCTGTAAATTCGTAATTACTCCCTCAGTCAGCTTCGCTGACAGCTCCCTCGGGGAGGGCAACTCCCTCAGTCAGCTTCGCTGACAGCTCCCTCGGGGAGGGAGCCTTGGCTCTCCCAGGTTCGTCAAGCGATATGGCGTGATTAGCCTCCCTCTTTGAGGGAGGTGGTTCGGCTCCTCGAGCCGAACCGGAAGGAGTCCGCGCTGTATTGAGGACGACGGAGAAAGATAATCATTATTCTAAGAGGAAATAAATTAAGGGTACTCTAATGAACTCATTTGTTATCGACAACGTAGATCTGGTACTCGAGGACGGTATCAGGGAACGCGCCGCCGTTTTGGTAGAGGACGGCGCGATCGCCTCGATCGGCGACGCCGGCTCGCTCAAAGCGGACGAGACCGTCGACGGAGAAGGACTGTACCTGTCCCCGGGTTTCATCGACCTTCACGTTCACGGCGGAGGCGGCGCGGACTTCATGGACGCCGATCCCGCGGCGTGCAGGACGGCGATACGCGCCCACATGGAGCACGGAACGACGACGATCGTTCCGACGACGCTCTGCGCGGAGGACGGAGAACTCGCCCGCGTGTTCGAAGCCATAATCGCGGTCAAATACTCCGATGATGCGAAGGGACTTCCGCATATTCCGGGGCTGCACCTCGAGGGGCCGTTCGTGAACCCCGCCGAGGCGGGAGCGCAGGACCCGGAATACATAAAAACGCCGTCCCGCGAGGCGTGGGAGAAGATCATCCGCGCCGCGAGAGGCGAGCTTCTGATCTGGACGGTCGCCCCAGAACTCGAGGACGCCGACCGCATGTGCCGCGAGCTCAGGGATGACGGGATCATATTCTCCGCGGGTCACAGCAGGGCGACATACGACGAGGCGGTCAGGGCGTACGACTCCGGTTTCACGATGGCGACGCACGTTTACAGCAGTATGTCGACTATCGTCCGCATACGCGGCGAGAGAGTCCCCGGCCTGCTCGAGGCGTCCCTTCTGCGGGACGACGTCACGTGCGAGGTGATCGCGGACGGCAGACATCTGCCTGAACCGCTCCTCAGGACGATCGTGCGGATGAAGGGGACGGACAAAATCGTCCTCGTCACCGACGCGATGAGAGGCGCGGGGATGCCCGACGGGGAATATCTGCTCGGCAGTTACAAGCGCGGTCAGCGCGTCCTCGTCTTCGACGGGATCGCGCACATGCCCGACGGCATCTCGTTCGCGGGCAGCGTCGCCACGGCGGACAGACTCGTCCGCGTGATGACGAAGGTCGCCGGAGTTCCGCTTCCCGACGCCGTGAAAATGATGACGAAAAACCCCGCGCGCGAGATAGGTCTTTCCGACCGCCGCGGCGTTATAAAAGAAGGATATGAAGCCGACCTCGTTCTCTTCGACGGGGATATAAATATCAGGTCGGTCTTCATCGGCGGAGAAAGAACGGTATAGCTTATCTTCATTTCGAGAACCGTAGGGAGGCATCCCCAGATGCCTCCTTTTTGTTATGGTTTATTTACAGTTCTTTACCCCTCGCGGGGGTACATGTTGAAGCACATAAATCTGTTTGCTCTTGTTGCTTCGCAACAGAACAAACAGGATAAAATTCCGCTTGAAATGGGGCCCAACCCATTTCATCCGGCTTCGCCGGAACCGCAGAATTTTACCGTGGAAGACGTGAAGAAAAGCGGCAACTCTATTGAACCCTTTTTTCTCTAGAGAAAAAATGCTTCACCGAAAAAAGATGTCGTTCTTCTTTGCCTTTGCAAGGCAAAGAAGGGCGAGGGAGGGACCATTCGCCGGGAATACTCGGCAGATGCGTTTTGAAGAAAAGAAACCCGGCTCATAACCTCCTGCCCGATTGCGGTTCCCGAAATCACAGGC